>QEUY01001057.1 GCA_003577365.1 Chloroflexota bacterium
AAAGGTCAGCGTCAAGATCGACTCCCCCGCGGGCAAGTCCACATCCACCAGACCGGTGGCCGGGTGCGGGCGCACAGGCGTGGGGCGACCGTCGACCGCCGCCTGCCAGCCGGGGAAGTAGAGCAGGTTGAATGTCAAGGACATGGGCGCGGCGACGCGCAGCCGGTATTGGTGACGCTGCACATTACATTCCAGCATCTCTCCCTGCACGCCGGGCGGGAGTGGGTCGGGCAGACGGTTGATGGGCCGCCCGGCCAGATAGTCGCCCACCAGCGGCGAGCTGCGCAAAAACCCTTCAACCCAGACCGGGTCGAACTCGCCCAGGCTGGTTGTGCCCACGGCCATGCTCTTGACCTCATAGCGCACCACGTCGGCGGGGTCGATGCTGCGTGTGCCGGGCGGCCGATGCTGCGTGTGCCGGGCGGCAGCTTCTGCGGGTAGAGATAGGCCAGCGCCGCCGCCAAGATCGCCAGCAGCAGCGCCGTCCCCACCGCCATCGCCAGTTTGGCGCGCCGGCCCGGCGCGGCCAGGGCTGCGATCCCCGGCACAGCTGCACCGGATAACCAGCTCAGCCCCAGCGCCGTCGCGCCATGCCAGCGCGCCGGGAACTCAAAGAGATCGGTAAAGGGCAGCACCTCCCAGACCGGCGCAGACCAGCGGGTCGCCATCCAGCCGCCCACAGCCGCCAAAAGCGCCATAAACAGCCCCACCCCGCCCAAGATGCGCGTCGGCACAACCGGCAGGGCCGCGCCGGGCGGGGTGCGCCGCAACAGCACCCACCAGCCCCCCAGGCCCATCAGCGCGGCGGCAATTTGGGCCGCGCCCAGCGTCAGCGGCACATAGGGGTTGATCGCCGCCGAGTCGAGGCGCGGCGGCCAGGCCACCAGTTCGGCCAAGGTGATGAAGCGCGCGTGAAAATCGCTGGCGACGATGCGGTTGAGCGCCACATAGCGCCCCTCCAGCAGCGCCGGCCCCCAGAACCAGAGGCTCAACGCCAACCCCAAGCAGCCGCCTGCCACGGTCCAGCCCAGCCCACGCCGGTCGCGTGTGACGGCAAACAGGACCAGACCCAACCCAGCCGCCATCCCCGCCGCGAACAACGCCACCACATGATGGCTCAACTGTACGCCCATCAGCGCCAGCGCCAAATAGACGGCATCGCGCCCGCGCGGGGCGTGATAGAGCCGGATCACCGCCGCCGCGGCCCACGGCGTAAAGCTCCACGCCAGATATTGGGCGGCGTTGCCCTGGATAAAGAGTTCGCGCAGGAAGAAAGGGGTATAGAGAAAGGCGGCTGCCGTCACTGCCCCGGCCCAACGGCCCAGCAGCCCGCGCCCCAGATGATAAGCGCCGTAGCCCGCCAGCAGCATGGCGATCAGCCACATGCCTTTGAAGGCGGCTTCGGGGGCAAAGCCGAGTTGATACAGACCGGCGGTGAGAAAAGAGGGCAGCGGCGGCGTATAGACAAAGAGCGGGATGCCGTAGCCAAAGCCTAAATGCTGTGACCAGCGCGGGATCAACACGCCGTCTTGCCAGGCGTGGATCATCTCGGCGGCGCGGTAAAAATGCACCTTGCCGTCCGCCGTGTTGACGACGCCGCCCGGCAGCAGCGCCCAGGCCAGTGGCAGCACGATCAAGAGCGGAATAAGCCAATCTACAAGAATCGCCCGGCGCGCAAGGGGAAGCATGGGAAAATCCTAGCAGCGCTTCCACAGCCTCCGAAACAGCAATAGGCGAGGGACCGGCTGGGGGGTCGATCGTCGTGGGGCAGCAATAGGCGAGGGACCGGCTGGGGGGTCGATCGTCGTGGGGCCGGCGCGCAATCCAGCGCGCAGCCAGGCGCGAGATCAAGCGGAGAACAGTAGCCCGATTTCAGGGGCAGGGGCGGCTTGCCCTGACATCAGGGCAAGCCGCTTCATCTCACGCGGTGCGGCTAACGAGCGTCCGCCTGCACGGTCACGGTTGCGACCTGATAGGCGTCGCCAATCGCTTTTTGCCCCTGCGTCATGGGCAGCCGTTGCAGGCTCTCCAGGTCATACCAAC
>QEUY01001058.1 GCA_003577365.1 Chloroflexota bacterium
GGCCCGGCAGCCGATCCGGCCGCGGCGTTATGCGCTGCACAGGTATGGCTGCGCGAACTTACCGCGGCGGAGGTGATGCAACTGCCAATCGGTATCCCCGACACGCTCAGCGCTGGCGGACTGCCGGGGCGCCATCCCTTTGCCGACCCGCGCTATTGGGCGGGTTTTGTTCTTTATGGCGGGTGATTTTTTATCTTTGAACACCGGCCGCGCTGCCTGGCCGTTAGGAGCAGAATTAACAGAAAAATCTACAATCACCTCTTATAATCCCTGTGTCAGCGCAAATAGCGACGCAGAGGAGAACTCAATGATGAACAGCCGAGGTGCAGTCCGCAGGGTGCCACTTGCGCCTATGCATGCGTCCGCAGGCGCCTATGCACTGCAAGCGACGGCACGGGCGGTGATTCGGGTGATGAAACGGTGCGTGTCCAACGCCGGCGCCGCGCCGCGCCGGCTGGCCCTGAAGGCCGGGAACGCGCCGCTGCGCCCCAACGCCGACGCCCAGATACGCCCAGCGCCCCGCCGCCAGGGGGTACAGGTCGCCCCCCGACGGGCGGGGGTGGCAGTGGCGGCAGTATGCGGCCACCGCTACCGGGCGGCGCCTCCCTCCCTGGCGGCGGGCGGTTGCCCATTCCTGGTGGTTGTGGGGGGATCGGCATCCTCGTACTGATCGTGCTGGCTTTCTTCCTCCTGCCCAATCTGTTCAGCCTGGGTGGGCAAGATTCGGTTGTCGAGCGGCCACCGGCCCAGGAGCCGGCACAGGTGGCCGCGCCCACGACTGCCCAATCTAGCGTTGCGCCCACCAATACTCCAGTTCGGCCGGGTGGGGCAGCGGGGGGCGCTGCGAGCGGCGCAGCGGCCAGCGGCTCAACCACAGACCAGAGCTGGACGGTGATGCTCTACCAGAACGCCGATGACCAGGTGCTCGAAAAGGACATCTTTGTCGACCTCAACGAGGCGGAACGCGTCGGCTCGACCGACCGGGTGAATATCATCGCCCAGCTTGACCGCTATCGTGGCGGCTTCCAGGGCGACGGCAACTGGAGCGGAACCCGGCGCTACTACGTCACCCAGGATGATGACCTGACGCGCATCGGCTCGGAGCTCGTGGCCGACCTGGGTGAAGTCAATATGGCCGACCCGGCCTCGCTGGTGGACTTCGCCGTTTGGGCTATCGAGAATTACCCCGCCGACAACTATGTGCTGATCCTGTCCGACCACGGCATGGGCTGGCCGGGCGGCTGGCAAGACCCCGATCCGGGCGGCCCCGGCATTCGTACGATTCCGCTGGCGAGCCGGTTGGGCAATCAACTCTATTTGATGGAGATCGACCAGGCGCTGGGCGAGATCCGCAGCCGCACCGGTGTGGAGAAACTCGAACTGGTGGGCATGGATGCCTGTCTCATGGGCCACGTCGAGGTCTTTTCGGCGTTGGCGCCTCACGCCCGCTATGCTGTCGCTTCGCAGGAGGTGGAGCCGGCGTTGGGCTGGGCCTATGCCAGCTTTCTAGGGGCATTGGCCGCCAACCCAGAGATGAGCGGCGCCGAACTTAGCCGGCAGATCATCGACAGCTATATCTTTGAAGACCAGCGCATCGTCGATGACCAGGCGCGCGCCGAACTGGTCGGGCGCGGCCAGCCACTGGGAGGTCTCTTTTCCTTGCTCGGTGGAGCAGTAGAGACGCCGTCGGCCGAACAAGTGGCAAACCA
>QEUY01001059.1 GCA_003577365.1 Chloroflexota bacterium
TAAACTCGGATCCACTCTTTATCGTTCTTGGGGTCCGGTCCGGACAACATCAATCCCCGTCAGGGGCTTAAGACATGGTCATGGTGATGGATCAGCGCTTCGACTTTGGCCTGTCCGGACAACATGAATCCCCGTCAGGGGCTTAAGACCGATGCTGCTAAGAAGCAGCCGAACCAAATACACTTTTGTCCGGACAACATGAATCCCCGTCAGGGGCTTAAGACCCGTCTGGAGCTGGGAATAGCATACGGGGTCGCCCGTCCGGACAACATGAATCCCCGTCAGGGGCTTAAGACTCTACCTTCAGGACATCGCCGTCACCGACAACCCAACCGTCAGGGGCTTAAGACGAAGTACACAGCAGTCCCAAAATCACCGCTACTACCAACTGTCCGGACAACATGAATCCCCGTCAGGGGCTTAAGACTTAGAAACATCTGCGTCGGCGTCGATGGTAACCACGTCCGGACAAAACAAATCCCCGTCAGGGGGTTGATCTCGATCCCGACCACTTTTGAGCCGCTTGCACGTTGCGCCAAGCTGTGCTAGGCTTTACCAGTCTCGCGGCCCAAGCCGCAACACGCAACCGTCTTCTGCAGCGCATCGACGCTTGGAGTTGACTTGTGATCTCCCCCGACCCCGCCCGATCGACCCATTCCCTTTTGATCGTTCACCCGCGCCCCTGGCTGCCCGTGCCTCGGCAGCCTGGCTCATTCTCAGCTACTGTCAATCGGCAGGAGCGGCGCCCATGACTGCCCTTACCCACCCCGACGATATCGCGCCGCCCTGCGCGACTGCCAGACCGACCATCTGTTTGTCCTGATCGGCCTCAACCCGCTGCCCAACTATGTGGCGGCGCGCCTGCTGCTCAGACCCGGTGGGAAGCTCTACATGGTCCGCTCAAGCGACTTTTGAAGGACCAGCATGGAATTACGACGGAGCTTTTCTTTCCCGTCGCCGAAGCGGATGGGGACGCGATTTTCAAGGAGGTCGAGAAGCAGGCCAAGAAGATCACCCAAGGCACCATTGGTCTGCACTATACAGGCGGCACTAAGGCCATGTCCACTCACGCCTATCGCGCCCTGGAAAAGCTGGGAAGCGCGACGCATCAAAACATCGTCTTCAGCTATCTAGACGCGCATACGCGTACGCTGATGGTTGAGCCGGTGGGCGACAAACCCAAGCAAGCAATCAGCCTGACGCGCTGGCCTGAAGAGGTCGCAGGTGATCAACCTGGTCTCGAAAATCTCGCCGAGCTGCACAAGGAGCGGTTAAGGCCTCCCGAACATAAGCCGAGTCATCTTGCGGCGGCGCAGAGCATCTTCCAGTTATTTCGGCATCCATACGATGCTCCGAATTTGGCCAAAGCGTGGCGTTCCTGGCTTACCGGACAGGTGCATCCCTTTGCTAAAGTGGGGCGCTACTGGAAACCCGAGGCAGACTTGCAGGCCCTCGACTTACCCTGGCCCGAAGGCAACTTGCGCCCATTTCGGAGGAACATTCAGGAAATCTTTGGTCTAGTCGGTGCACCGCGTTTATCTATCGGCTCGGCGGCCGCCTATCTTGAGATACAAAGTGGGGCTTTTTGTGAGTGGCTAGACGGTCTTTGGCTGGAGGAGATTGTTTTTGACCTAGTGTCAGGACTGAAGCCCGCTTTGAATCTCCACAACATCCAGCGCAGTCTGGAGTTGGAACCCACCGGAGGCGGTTTACCCAAATGTGAACTGGACATCGTGGCGCTGCGTGGCTACCAACTCTTTGGTTTCTCCTGCACGACCAGCACGAATGCCGACATCAATAAAGACAAATGGATGGAAGCCTTGCTGCGCGGCCAGCAGTTGGGCGGCGACGAGGCGCGCATCGCCCTGGTCACCTTCTTTGACAGAACAGATGCTCTCAGGAGTGAGTTTGCCCAGAAGTGGCAGGTCGACGAGCAGATCAAGATCTTTGGCCCTGCCGACTTCGGCAACCTGAAGGATGCGATCAGCAATTGGATGGAACGTGTCTGAAGCCTCTATGCCCAATACCACTGTGCCCAACCTCTATACCCTCACCGTCGTCGACCTGTCGGGCATCCAGGACTATGTCTTTGGCAGCAACCGGCTGGCCGAAAATGTGGGCGCTTCGGCGCTGGTCGAACAAGCGACCCACCAATGGCCGCTCAAGCTTGTCGAGAAGATGGCGCGCGGGCGAGCGCGACGGGCTGCTGGCCGAAGTGATCTACACCGGCGGCGGCAACGCCGTGATCCTCTTTGACGCACCCCCGGACGAGCCGCTGCGCCTGGCCCGTGAATTTGCGACGCGCTATTCCAAACAGCTGCTGACCGACGCGCCGGGGCTGGAGAGCGCGCTGGTGCATCAAGCCGTGGCCTGGAACCAGCGCGGCGCGGCGCAGCCGCCCAACCTGCGCGACGCGCTGCGTCTGGCGTGGCAAAATCTGGCCGTACGCAAGGCGACACGGCTGCGCTCGACCCCGCTTTTGGGGCTGGGCGTCAGCGCCGCCTGCCAAGCCACCGGGCTGCCCGCCGCCGGCTATCCGCCCGCAGCGGCCAAGCGCAGCCAGACAGACCGCCATTTTCGCGTGCTGTCGGCAGAGGTGTTGGCCAAGCTGGAGGACGCGCTGCGCGATTGGTCGGCGGCGCGGCTGCAGCGCATGATTCCCGACCTGGCCTCCTGGCCCTTGTGGTACAACCTCGACGCTTCCGACCCGGAGCTGGCGAGCCGCGGCCAGGGCGCTTATGTGGCGGTGGTGCATGCCGACGGCAACAGCATGGGGCAGCGCTTTCTGCGGCTGACCCATGCGGCGGATGATGACCGCGCCGCCGTCGCCGCGCTGCGCAGCCTCTCCAATGCGGTGAACGAGAGCGGGCGGCTGGCGCTGGCCGACTGTGGCAGGGCGCTGGCCGATGCCTGGGACGAGAAGCTGCAGACGTTGGCGCAGTCCATCAGCCTGCCCAAAGGCGCGATCATGCCCTTCCGCCCGCTCGTCTATGGCGGCGACGACATCACCTTTGTCTGCGAGGGGCGGCTGGGGCTGGAACTCGCCGCCCACTTCCTGCGCTGCTTTGAGACGCGCGCCAAGCAACAGTTGGCCCAGTCGCCCACGCTCGGCGCGCTGCTGCCCGAGAAGCTGCACGCC
>QEUY01000056.1 GCA_003577365.1 Chloroflexota bacterium
AAAGAACAAGGTCGCCCCGCCCTTCAAGGTCGCCGAGTTTGACATCATGTACAACGAGGGCATCTCCGCCACCGGCGACCTCATCGACCTCGGCGTGGAGAACGACATTATCGCCAAGCGCGGCAGCTTCTTCAGCTATGGCGACCTGCGCCTGGGCCAAGGCCGCGAGAACGCCAAGGCTTTCCTCTTGGAAAACCCGCAAGTGGCGCAGGAGATCAACCGCCGCGTGCGTGACAATTACGGCCTGCCCGTGAACTTTGTGCCGGCGACCCCGCTGCTCGACGCAGGAGTCGGGGCCGGGGTCGCCGTGGAGACGCCGGTCAAGCCGGGCCGGGCCGCCGCGCCCGCGGTCAGCGCCGGCGGCGATGAGCTGGAGCTTGACCTGGACGACGAGCTTCCAACCCTCTTTAGTGAGGCTGCCTGATCACTCCCTCCTTTACCCGCTGTCCTAGACCCGCACGTCTATCGCCTCCGCAACGATAGCGTGCACACAGCCCCGCCGGTTGGCATGACCGGCGGGGCTGTGCTTTGGAGAGCAAGCGCCATTGGCGCATCACCATTCTTGACGGACTTCGCTGCGCCGTGAACAATAGGCGGGATGAACAGCTATTTTCACTTCGAGCAACACGCCACAGTCGGTGCAGCGCGGCGCAGCACCTTTCATACTCCTCATGGCCCAGTCGAGATGCCGGCCTTTGCGCCGGTCGGCACGCTGGCGAACGTCAAGACCCTGGAGCCGCGTGACCTGGCCGAACTGGGCTGCGAGCTGATCCTCGCCAATACCTACCATCTCTATCTGCGCCCCGGCCATCAACTGGTGGAACGCATGGGCGGGCTGCACCGTTTTATGGCGTGGCCGGGGCCGATCCTGACCGATTCGGGCGGCTATCAGGTTTTCAGCCTGGCGCACCAGCGCCGCGTCGACGACGACGGCGTGACCTTTCGCAGCCACATCGACGGCAGCCTGCACCGCTTCACACCGGAGAGCGTCATGCAGATTGAGCAAGCCTTGGGGCCGGACATCGCCATGGTTCTGGACGAATGTCCCGACCCGCTCGACCGGCGCTACAACGAGCAGGCGCTGGCGCGCACCCACCGCTGGGCCGAACGCTGCAAGCTGGCCCACACCCGGCCCGACCAGGCGCTGTTTGGCATTGTCCAGGGCGGCATCTTCCCCGATCTGCGCCAGGCCAGCGCCGCCTTTTTGGCCGAGCTAGACTTCACCGGCTATGCCGTGGGCGGGCTGGCCGTGGGCGAAACCAAAGAGCAGATGTATCAGACGCTGGACGAGACCTGCCCGGCGCTGCCCGCCGACAAGCCGCGCTATCTGATGGGGGTGGGGGCGCCGGAGGATATCTTCGAAGCGGTGGCACGTGGCATCGACCTGTTCGACTGTGTGCTGCCCACGCGCATTGCGCGCAACGCCTCGCTGCTCACGCCAGACGGGCGCATCAACCTGCGCAATGCCAAATTCGCCGAGGACCCGCGCCCGGTGCAAGAAGACTGCGCCTGCTACACCTGCCGCACCTTCAGCCGGGCCTATCTGCGCCATCTCTACAAGGCCAACGAGATCACCGCGCTGCGGCTGGGCACGATCCACAATGTCTACTTTCTGCTGGAGTTGATGCGCCGTATCCGCGCCACGATCGAGGAAGGGACGTTCGACGACCTGCGCGCCGTTTTCCTCGAACGCTACCAGATCAGCAATCAAGAGGTGCGTCACGAACAGCGCCGCCGCCGGCGCGCCACCCTCACCGGCACGGCCTAGCCGCTCCGGCCCACCATGACAAGGACCCATCGTTGATCGAAATCATCCAAGCCATCGTTCTTGGCATCGTGCAGGGCGCGACCGAGTTTATCCCGGTCAGCAGCAGCGGCCATCTCGTGATCGTCCCTTGGCTGCTTGGCTGGCCTGCGCCGTCGCTCTTGTTTGACACCATGCTGCACTGGGGCACGCTGCTCTCGATCGGGCTGGTATTTTGGCGTGAGCTGTGGGCGATCGCCGTCGCCGTGCTGCGCAGCTTGGTGCGTCGTTCGCTGGCAGATCCCAATGCGCGTCTGGGCTGGTTCATCGTGATCGGCAGCATCCCGGCGGCGGTCATTGGGCTATTTTTCCTCGACTTTTTTGAGGGCCTCTTTCACAGCCCCTTGGCCGCGGGCTTCTTTCTCTTTCTCACCGCCGGGCTGTTGAGCTTGAGCGAGTTGATCGCACGTAAACGAGCGGTGGGCGAAGACCTGGCGCACCTCAGCTTGGGCCAGACAGTCAGCATCGGCCTGGCCCAAGCGGTCGCCTTGGCCCCCGGCATCAGCCGCAGCGGCAGCACCATGGCGATGGGGCTGGCCAGCGGGCTGCGCCGTGACGAGGCGGCGCGCTTCAGCTTTCTGCTCGGCACGCCGGCCTTCTTTGGGGCCGGGCTGCTGCAGTTGATCGACGCGCTCTCGACCGACGCCGCCGCAGTGGCCAGCCAAGCGCCGCTGTTGATCATCGGCTTTGTGGTCAGTGCGCTGGCGGGCTATCTGGCGATCCGCGGTCTGCTGGCCTATCTGCGCCGCCACAGCCTCCACATCTTTGCGATCTACTGCGTGGCCCTGGGGCTGGTGGTGGTCGGGCTGCATCTCTTCTAGCTGGACCCGGTTTGGATCGTATGCCGTCGCTGCACCTGCCCACCCGGCTTTCACTCTGGATGCTGCTGCTCTTGCTGCCGATCGGGGCAGGCTGTACGACCGCGGCCGTCGCCACCCCACGCCCGGTGCTGATCACCATTGCCGGGTCGACCGCCATGCATCCTGTGCTGCAAGAGCTGACCGACGCCTTTACGCGCCGCTATCCCAACGTGATCTTCACCCTCCGCGGCGGGGGCAGCACACTGGGCGAAGAACAGATCGCCGCGGGCCGCATCGACCTCGCCGCCAGCACCCTCTTCCCGCCGGAGAAGACAGCGCCGGGCAGCGCGCGCCTGGTGCGTGTCCCCATCGGCGTCGACGGGCTGGCCGTGATCGTCCATGCCGGCAACCCGGTCGCCGACCTCACCGTCGAGCAGTTACGGCGCATCTACAGCGGGGACATTCTGGATTGGGCAGAGGTCGGCGGCGACGCCGGGGAGATCGAGTTGGTCAGCCGCGAGGATGGCAGCGGGTCGCGCTGGCTCTTCGAAGAACGGGTGATGCAGGAGGAGGCCGTCTCGCTGGCCGCCGTGGTAATGCCCACCAGCCGCGATGTGGTAGACTATGTCGCCAAGACGCCGCTCGCCATCGGCTATGTCTCGCGCGGGTTGGTTATGAACAGCGCAGCGGGGGCGCCGTCTCCAGCAAGTTCGGCAGCGGGGGCGACGCCGGCGCCGCTGCGCGTGCATGTGGTGGCGGTGGAGGGGGTCGTGCCGTCGCTGACGGCCCTGCGCCGGCAGGAGTATGCGCTGATCCAGCCGCTCTATCTGATCAGCCGGGGGCAAGCCCGCGACGCGCTGCGCCAGTTTATCGACTTTGTGCTCAGCCCCGCCGGCCAGGGCATCGTGGCGCGCTATCACTTGCCGGTGCGCTAACATATTTACCAATTTGATTTTGCAGACGGGGTATGCTATACTACTCGACCGTAGGCAAAGGGCGGTTGCCCGGCGCACCCGGACGTCTCAACCGAGGCATGTGTGACGAAAGTGGGCGAAACCCCACTTTTCTTGTTGTATGGGGCTTTGTTCCAGGGTTGGGTTGTGTGAAGTCTTGTTGTAACGGGCAGGCTCGATTCTTGAAGGGGTACCTATGTCCAAAGCTTTAATTGCTGGCATCAATCAAGTTGCGACCGATAAAGGTCTCGACCGCGAAGTCATTTTTCAGGCAATTGAAGCGGCCTTGATTTCCGCCTATAAGCGCAACTATGGCTCGATCGCCAACGTGAGTTCCGAGGTGGACCGCGTCACGGGCGAGATGCGGGTCTATGCCGAGCGTGAAGTGGTTGAAGAAGAGCTAAACGAGCGCACGGAGATCACACTCGAAAAGGCGCGCAAGCTCTACCCCGACACCAAACTAGGCGATGTCGTCAAGGTCGAAAGCAAACCGGACGATTTCGGGCGCATCGCCGCGCAGACGGCCAAACAGGTCATCTTGCAGCGTATCCGCGAGGCCGAACGCGATACGGTCTTTGAGAATTTTGCCCATCGTGTGGGCGAGGTCATCAACGCCCAAGTACGCAGCACCGACAACGCCTCGGGCGCGGTCACCGTGATGTTGGATGAAAAGCACGAGGCGCTGCTCATGCGCGAGGAGCAGATCCCCAATGAGCGGCTGCGCCGCGGTGACTATGTCAAGGTCTATGTGGTCGACGTCCACAAGAGCACGCGCGGGCCGGTGATCAAGCTGAGCCGCACCCATCGCAATCTGCTGCGCCGCCTGATGGAGCAGGAGATCCCCGAAGTGCGCGACGGCACCGTCGAAATCAAAGCCATCGCCCGCGAGCCGGGCGCGCGCAGCAAGGCCGCGGTCGTCGCCACCGTGCCAGGCGTGGACCCGGTGGGGAGCTGCGTCGGCATGCGCGGGCTGCGCATCCAAAACATTGTCAACGAACTGGCCGGCGAAAAGATCGACGTGGTCGAATGGAGCACCGAGGTGCAGAGCTATATCGCCAACGCGCTCAGCCCGGCCAAGGTCAACAGCGTCTATCTGGACGAGACGGGCAGCATCAAGACCGCGATCGTGGTGGTGCCCGACCGCCAGTTGAGCCTGGCGATTGGCAAAGAGGGGCAGAACGCCCGCCTCGCCGCCAAGCTGACCGGCTGGCGCATCGACATCAAGAGCGAAAGCGAAGCCATGAAGGAAGGCTTGGACCGGCTGGCCGCCGAACAGGCGCAGCAGAGCCGGGCCGTCGATCTCTTCTCCGTGGTGGAACGCTTCTTGCAGGACGAGGAGCCGCCCACGATCCAGCCCCCGCTGGGCGAGGACCTGCTCAGCAAGGCGGCCCGCGCCTTGGAAGAGATGGAGGGTCGCGCCGCCGAAAGCGCCGGCGAGGGCGAACTGCCGGTGGAGATGCCTGAGCTGCCGGTCGAACACCGCGACTTCAGCGATTTCTGGCCCGCCGAGGGCTTCGAAGTGCCCGAACTGCCGGTGACCGAAGCCCTGGAGCCGGAAGAGGAAGCCGAAGCGGTCTTCGAAGCGCCGGTTGAGGAACTGCCCAGCGTGCAGAGCGAAGAAACCCTGCGCGGCGTCGAGGAGATCGAGGAGAAAGAGGGGGAGGAAGAAGTCACCCGCATCCACGACCTGCCCCAGGTGATCACCGCCGACATGCTGCGGGCGCGCAAGGCCCAAGGCCGCGAGCGCTCACTCGACGAGATCGAGATCCCTGCCGAACTGCTGATCGGTCTGGACGAGGAAGAAGAGACCCTCGAAGAATGGGACGAGGAAGAGGAGAGCCGCAAGAAGGGTCGCGGCCCAGCCAAGCCCAAGGGGAAAGGCAAGCCGGTCAAGAAATCGACCAAACCCGAACCCAAGGCCAAGGGGAAGAAGTGGCGCCCCGCCGAGGATGACGACGAGTTTGGCGGGCGCTTCTAGCAGGCAGCACAGAGAGCGGGCGCATCGTGCAAAAGCCACGCGGGCCTCGGCCCAAACATGTGCCCCAACGGACGTGTATCGCTTGCCGGGGGGTGGAAGGCAAGCGATCACTGGTCCGGCTGGTGCGGGCCGAGACAGGTATTGAAGTGGACCCCACCGGCAAGAAGGCCGGGCGGGGCGCCTATCTCCACCCTTATCAGACATGCTGGCGGGCCGTGTTGCGCGGCAATCGCCTTGAACAGGCGCTGCGCACCCGGCTGAGCGATGAAAACCGCCAGGCGTTGGTCGCGTATATGGCGACGTTGCCCGAATCAGAGGCAGCAGACCCGGAAGCTGCGAGCGAGAGAGAGCAATGAATGGCCGATTAGCTGCACAGCTTGTGCATCCCGATGGCAGCCTGTAGGGTAGGCTGGTGGGAGCGGCAAGCCAACCGCCCAGTAGGCGGGGGCTTGTCGAGAAGGATGGGTTCAAAGCGGAGGCCGCACATGGTCTAGCCCAGTTGCTGAACTGCCCCGCTGACCCCCGCTCTTGCCTCCTGTTTTTCCCTACCGCCATTGGACGACCCCGCGCCGACCTGCGCTCAATATCGAATTGCCGCACCCGACGTCTTGACTAGCAAGGATGGGCGCGCGTCCGCTCACGGCTGGGACCCCACGCCATCGTGAGCTTCCGTCCGGCGCAGCCGGGCCACAGTGGAAATGGTGTAGGGGATCTTTTGAGCAATTTGCTCGTGTAACAGGAGGTTTGGATCCATGGCAACCAAAAGCAAAGCAAAATCGCGCCCACACGACTTAGAAGAGGCCGTGGTCGACAGCAAACAGGCCGGCAACCGGCGGGATGAGCGTGGTAAAAACCACAAGCCGGCCCACAAGGCCGCGCCTCGCCCCGAAAAAGCGGTGCGCGCTGAACCCAAGGTCGTCGAGAGTGTGGTGGTCGGAGATTCGATCACCGTGCGCGACCTGGCCAAGCTGATGGAGCGCAGCCCCATCGACTTGATCAAGGTCCTAATGCAGTATGGCATCATGGCGCCCATTACCCACAGCATCGACCACGACACCGCGGTCATCATGGGCGAAGAGTTGGGCATTCAGGTCAACTGGCCTGAATCCGAAGCGCCTCCCGCCGCGGAAGCAGAGGCTGCGCCGGAGCAGCCGCAGACGGCCCAGACCTTTGTGCAGCGCGTGCGCAGCCAAGAACAGGCCGAAAATCTGGTCGAACGACCGCCTGTGGTGGCGGTGTTGGGCCATGTCGACCATGGCAAAACCACCTTGCTCGACCGCATCCGCCACACCAATGTGGCCGCGGGCGAAGCAGGCGGCATTACCCAGCGCACCGGCGCCTATCAGGTGACGGTGGACGGGCGCAAAATTACCTTCTTGGACACGCCGGGCCATGAGGCCTTTACCGCCATGCGCGCGCGCGGTGCCCAAGTGACTGACATCGTCGTCTTGGTAGTCGCTGCCGACGACGGCGTGATGCCCCAAACGCGCGAGGCGATCAGCCATGCCAAGGCCGCGGGCGTGATCATCATCGTGGCGCTGAACAAGGTCGACCGCGCCAATGCCAACCCGCAGCGCGTGATGGAGGAATTGGCCAAGGAAGGCTTGCAGGCCGAAGAATGGGGCGGCGATACCATCGTCGTGCCCATCAGCGCGCTGCAAAATATCGGCATCGACGACCTGCTGGAAAATATCCTGCTCGTCGCCGAGTTGGAGCAGTTCAAGGCCAACCCCAAGGGCAAATGTGTCGGCACGGTCATCGAATCCGAGCTGGACAAGTTCCGCGGCGTGACCGCGACCCTGCTGGTGCAAAACGGCACACTCCACCGCGGCGACGCCATTGTGGTCGGCAACACCTGGGGCCGCATCAAGGCGATGTTCGACCATGACGGCAACATCTTGAAAGAGGCCGGGCCGAGCACCCCGGTCGTGGTCTTGGGGCTGCAGGAAGTGCCCAAGGCGGGCGACATCTTCGAGGTGATGGGCAGCGACCGCGAGGCGCGCCAGATCGCCGACGAGCGCCAAGATGAGCGCGCCCGCGCCGCCCAAACCGCGCCGCGCCGCCAGATGTCGCTGGAAGAGGTCTTTGCCCGCTTTGAAGGCGGCGAGACCAAGACCTTGAACCTGATCGTGCGCGCCGACATGCAGGGCACGCTGGAGCCGGTGATCAAGAGCCTGGAAGACCTGGCGAACGAAGAGATCGGCGTCAAGATCCTGCAGGCTGCCATCGGCGACATCTCCGAGTCGGATGTGATGCTGGCCGAAGCCAGCGACGCCGTGATCATCGGCTTCTCGGTCGGGACCGACCGGTCGGCAGCGGCGCGCGCCGAGCAGTCGGGCGTCGAGATCCGCCACTATGACATCATCTACAAGATGATCGAAGATGTGGAGGCCGCGCTCAAGGGCATGCTCGAACCGATCTACAAGGATGTAGTGATCGGCCATGCCCAAGTGCTACAGCTCTTCAAGCTGCGCCGCGGCGTGATCGCCGGCTGCAATGTCGTCGACGGCGTTGTCAAACGCAACGCCATGGCCCGCGTAACGCGCAACAACGAGGAAATTGTGCCGCCCACCCGTGTCGAGACGCTGCGCCGCTTCACCGAAGATGTGAACGAAGTGCGCACAGGCTTCGAATGCGGCATCAAGCTCGCCAACGGCGATGAGCTGCTGCAAGAGGGCGACATCATCGAGTTCTTTGAGAAACAGCGGGTGCGCTAAGGCGCGCCCCGCCCTGCGGCGGCGCAGGCATCGCCTGCAAGGTCTGCCTGCGCCGCCCGACCTATCGTTTGTTCTGAATGGGAGGGTCCCATGCCAATGACCGTTCGGCAGCAACGCGTGGCCGAGCTGTTGTTCCAGGAATTGAGCGTCCTCATTGCCAATGAACTGGCAGACCCACGCTTGAGCATGGTCCAAGTGACCCAGGTGAATGTGAGCCGCGACCTGCGCAATGTATCGGTCTATGTGAGCCATGACGACAACAGCGTGTCCAAGCGTGAGATGCTCCAAGGGCTGCGCAACGCCGCCCCCTATCTGCGCCGCCAGATCGCAGAGCGCAGCCTCTTGCGCGCGGTGCCCGAGTTGAGCTTTCACTACGACGACAGCCCCGAACGGGCCGCGCGCGTGGATGCGCTGCTGCGCCAGATCGCAGCCGAGCGCGCCGCCTCCGCTTCGGGTCACAGCAACACAGGCCACTCCACCGGCGGGCACGCGGCGCCACCGCAGGTTCAGTAGACTTTCGCCAATTGGGGCAAGATCGTGTAAGGTCAAGGAGGGCAAACGCCGCTTTCCTTGACCTTTTCTTTATTCTCTAGTTAGTGCAAGATCCGACAAGGCATTTGACGTGTAGGGACAGGCCCCCGTGCCTGTCCGCACACGGGCGGCCACAGAGGGCGACCCCGACGTATTCACCTCATGTACAGGATTACAGGATCAAGCATTTAGAGATCCCCTGTTCAGAGGTTCTCGGTTCAAAAGGACTCCATTCCAAGAGATAAACATCGCGACCATGCCAACCCCAATCGATCCCCAAGTGATCGCGGCCATCCGCGGCGCGCACGACATTCTCTGCATTAGCCATGTCAAACCCGACGGCGACGCCGTGGGCAGCCTCTTGGGGACCGGATGGCTGCTGCGCCGGCTGGGCAAAGACCCCACGCTCGCCCTGCAAGACGGCGTGCCCGACGAGCATCAGGTCTTGCCCGGTGCAGCAGACATCCTCAGCGCCGTGCAGCCGGCCTACGCGCGCGACGTGGTAGAGCGCGCCTTCGACCTGGTGATCTGCCTGGATGCCTCCAGCCCCGACCGGATGGGCACGGCCTATAACCCGGCGCGGCATCGCACCGCCCCGCTGCTGGTGATCGACCATCACATCACCAATACACGCTTTGGCGACCTCAACTGGGTCGCGCCCACCTGCGCCGCCACCTGCCAGATGGTCGCCTATCTGGCCGATGCCCTGGGGGTGGCGCTGACAGGGGAACTGGCCGAATGCCTGCTCACCGGCCTGGTGACCGACACGCTCTGCTTCCGCACCAGCAACACCGACGCCGAAGTCTTGGAAACCGCCATGCGCTTGATGCGCGGCGGGGCCAATCTGGCCGCCATCACCCAGCAGACGGTCAACCGCCGCCCCTTTAGCCTGATCAAGCTCTGGAGCCTGATCCTGCCGACCATTCATCTGGAAGAAGGCGTGATCTGGGCCACGGCAGAGCAGACGCTCTTTGACCTGGCGGGCTATCCGATGAACGATATCAGCCTAAGCAGCTTTTTGGTCACCGCCGACGAGGCGGATATGAGCGCGGTCTTGGTCGAAAAGGCCGACGAGATCAGCGGCGCGCCGGTGGTCGAATGCAGCTTCCGCGCCAAGCCGGGTTTCGACGTGGCGCAGCTTGCCTTTGCCTTTGGCGGCGGCGGCCACCCGCCGGCCAGCGGCTGCACCCTGCCCGGCACGCTGGCCGAGGTCGAACCGCAGGTCATCCCCGCCCTGCAGGCGGCGCGGCGCGCCCAAGCCGCCGCGCGCGCCACAGCCCAGCGCGCCGCCGGGCAGCCTCTCCTAGAGGCCGGCAGCCCAGATGCAGAGGACCAAGATGCCGATAAGCAAGATGCCAACGGAGGGGTGATCTGAACGGAGAGTTAAACGGCCTCTTGGTGGTGGACAAACCCGGCCTGCCCGCCGATCAGCCGATGGACCCTGCCGCCCGTCTGCTCACCAGCCATGACGTGGTGCAGCGGGTGCGCCGCTGGGGCGGGCAGCGGCGCATCGGCCACACCGGCACGCTCGACCCGATGGCCAGCGGCGTGCTGGTGCTCTGTTTGGGCCAGGCAACGCGGCTGGTCGAATATTACCAGGGGCATGATAAGACCTACAGCGCCGAGATCGTCTTGGGGACGGCGACCGACACCTACGACCGCACCGGCCAGGTGATCGCCAGCGCCCCCCCGCCGCCGTTAACTGCC
>QEUY01000057.1 GCA_003577365.1 Chloroflexota bacterium
GCTCTCCTCCACCGTGATGTGCTGCACCAAGACCCGTTCGACCTGACGCCCTTTGAGCCGGTGGGCCGGCAAGGTCTGATCTTGGCACTGATCTTTGTGGGCGCCATCACGCTCAGCTTGCTCTTTATCTATACCCGGACCATGTTCTCGGAATGGCAGGGTATCGTCATCTATTCGATTCTCGTGCTGGCGACGGTGTCGATCTTTTTCACGGTCATGTGGCCGGCGCACCGCGTCCTGCGGCGTGTCAAGGAGCAGAAGCTGGCCGATGTCCAGCGCTGGATCGGCTACACCTTTCAAAAACTCGAAACGCTGGCGGCGGAGGGGGCGGATACCCAGCCGGCAGCGACCGAAGTGCAGGCCTGGCTTACGCTGGAGCAGCGGCTCAAGCAGACCCGCACCTGGCCCTATGACACCGAGATGCTGCGCACCCTCTTTCTTTCGGTGCTGACGCCGCTCTTTGTCGCCACGGCACGCGTCGTCGGCATCTACCTGACCGAAGGCCACTTTTGATCGCTGGATTTGCTACTTGATTCACTGCATCAACTGCTGCTGCGCCAGGCTGCGGCCCGCGTCGGTGAGCAGCAGCCGCCCGGCCTGGCGGCGCACCATGCCTTTGCGCTCGGCATAGCGGATCACGCGCTCGGCAAAATCGGGCTGCCAGCGGATGTGTTCGACCAGGTGGTCGACGCGGCTCTCGTCGCGCGCGTCGGGGCGGCCTTCATGCTGGAGCAGATGCACAGCCAGCATAGTCTGGGCAAAGTCCCAGCGTTGGCGGGCGCGCCGCCGCGCCACGGCCAGCACGCCGCGCTGCGGGGCCAAGAGAAAGACCGCCACAAAGATCAGCCCGATCACGGTCGCCATCGAACCGGCAATGTTGGCATCCAGCCCGCGCGCCAGCCAATAGCCGCCCAGCGCGCCCGTGACGCCGATCACCACGCTGAGGATCAGCAGCGTGCGCAGATCGTCGGTGAGCAGATAGGCGGCGGCGGCAGGCGTCACCATCAGCGCCACCACCAGGATCGACCCCACGGCGTCGAACGCGCCCACGGCGGTCAGCGATACCAGCGCCATCAGCCCATAGTGGATCAGCAGCGGCGAGAAGCCGAGCGCGGCGGCCAGCCCGGCGTCAAAGGTCGCCAGCTTTAGCTCCTTGTAGAAGAGCGTGATCACGAGCAGGTTGAGCAGCAGAATCCCGCCCATCACCGCCAGGGCGCGCGGCAGGTCCAGCCCCAGGATGGTCAGCCGGTCGAAGGGGGCATAGGCCAGTTCGCCCAACAAGACGGCGTCCACATCCAGATGGACGCCGCGCGCAAAGCGTGAGATCAGGATCACGGCGATGCTAAACAGGGTGGGAAAGACCAGCCCGATCGCCGCATCTTCTTTGACCAGCCGCGTCCCGACCAGCATTTCCACCAGGGCCACGGTCAGCAGCCCCATGGCGGCCGCGCCAAAGATCAAAACGGGCGAGGCCAGGTCCTGCACCACAAAAAAGGCCAGCACGATCCCCAACAGCACCGTATGGCTGATGGCGTCGCTCATCATGGCGGTGCGGCGCAGCACCAGGAAGACGCCGGGCAGCGCGCAGGCCGCGGCCACCACCGCGGCGATGGCCTGAATCTCCAGCGATGCGCTCATGGATGAACTCCTTGCGGCCCATCAGTATAGGTGTCGCCGTGGCTGCCGGCCTGGCCCAACAGCCGGCGCGCCTGCTCAATGCCGGCAGGGGTCAGCGCCCACTGGCTGGGGGCCGTCTCGCGCACCAGGCCGGATGCGGCCAGGGCGGCCAAGCTGGCTTCGACGGCTTGGGGCCGCGCCCCGGTCACGCCGATCACGCGCACGGCGTGGGCGTGGGTGGGGTCATGGTGTTGGGTCGCCAGCCGGTAGAGATTGGTCAAGACTTGGTCGGTCTGCAAGCGGCGGCGGCGGCGCTGGCGTGCAAGCCAGTTCCAAAGCAGGCCGCGGTTGGGGGCCAAGAGCAGCGACAGCGCCACAATGATCCCGGCGCAGAGCACGATCACCGGGCCGGTGGAAAGCCCGCTGCCCAGGCTGCTGACCAGCGTGCCCGCTACCCCGGCCAGCGCGCCGTAGAGCGCGGCCAGCGCCACCATCCAGCCCAGCCGGTCGGTCCACTGGCGGGCGGCGGCGGCAGGCGCGACGACCATGGCGCTCATCAAGACCACGCCCACGGCCTGCAGCCCGATCGCAATCGCCACCACCAGCAGCATGGTCAAGAGAATTTCCAGCCCCTGCATGGGGAAGCCCAGGCTGGCCCCGAAGTCACGGTCGAAGCTCAGGAGCTTGAACTCCTTCCAGAAGATCGCCAGCAGCGCCAGCGCGCTCCCGCCGAAGAGGGCCATGACGACCACATCGCGCACCAGGAGCGTGGCGGCCTGGCCGAACAAAAAGGTGGTCAGCCCGGCCTGGCGCGCATCGGGGTTGCGTTGCAGCCAGGTGAGCAGGAGCAGCCCAAAGCCGAAAAAGACCGAGAGGATGATGCCCAGCGCGCTGTCCTCTTTGATGCGCGTGTAGCGCGTGATGCCGATCATCAGCAGCACGCCGGCGATCCCCGCCGCGCCTGCCCCCAGTGTCAGGACCACGGGATTTTTCTGGCCCGTGAGCATAAAGGCCAGCACCACGCCCGGCAGGGCGGCGTGCGACATGGCGTCGCCCAGCAGGCTTTGGCGGCGCAGCATGGCAAACGACCCCAGCGCGCCGCTCACCAGCCCCAGCACGGCTGCGCCCAGCGCCACCGTGCGCAGGGTATAGTCGAAGAAGAGTGCATGCAGCAGCCCTTGCGCGTCCATGGCTATGGCTTGGCCTCCGGCAGTCCGTTTGCTGCCACCGGCGTGGGCGCAAGCGGCGCTGCGCCGGCAGTGTCCGTGTGGCCGTTGCCGTTGCGCGAGAGAAAGCCCACGCGCCCGCCGTAGGTGAGGCGCAGGTTCTCTTCCGTAAAGACCTGGGCGACCGGCCCGCTGGCGATGCGCCGTACGTTGAGCAGCGTCACCCAGTCAAAATATTCGGGCACGGTCTGCAGGTCATGATGCACGACGACCACGGTCTTGCCTGCGGCGCGCAGCTCTTTGAGCAGCGTCACGATGGCGCGCTCGGTGGTGGCGTCTACGCCCTGGAAAGGCTCGTCCATAAAATAGACCTGGGCGTCTTGCACCAAGGCGCGCGCCAGAAAGGTGCGCTGCTGCTGGCCGCCGGAAAGCTGGCTGATCTGGCGCGCGGCATAGTCGCGCATCCCCACCTTGGCCAGCGCCTCCAGCGCCAGGGCGCGCTCCTGGCGGCCGGGCCGGCGAAACCAGCCGAGCGCGCCATAGCGCCCCATGGTGACGACATCCAGCACATTGGTGGGGAAGTCCCAATCCACGCTGCCACGCTGGGGGACATAGCCGACCCGCTGGCGCTGTTCGGCGTAGGGCCGCCCATAGATCAGCACGTGGCCCGCGGCGATGGGCAGCAGCCCCAAGATCGCCTTGATCAGCGTGGTCTTGCCCGCGCCGTTGGGGCCGACAATCGCCATCAGCGTGCCTGCCGGTACGGTCAGGTCGACATCCCACAGCACCGGGCGTTCGCCATAGGCGACGGTCAGGTCGGTGACTTCGATGGCCGGGCCGGCTGCGTCGCCCCTGCGTGTTGGCCGGTCCGTGATCGCTGTTTGCCCTGTACCGGCTGTCTGAGCGCCGGCTGTCTGGGCGGGGGCGGGTTTGGTCATGTTCATGGCTGTTCTCCTAAGAGCGCGCCGACAATCGTGTCGATGTTGTGGCGCACCATGCCGATGTAAGTCCCTTCCGGCGTGCCGGGGTTGCCCATCGCGTCCGAGAAAAGCGAGCCGCCGATGGTCACGTCAAAGCCCTGTGCCCTGACCGCGGCCTGGAGCGCCTCGACATTGCGCACCGGCACAGACGATTCGATAAAGATCGCCGGGATCTTGTGCGCTACGATGAAGTTCGCCAGGTCGCGCACATCGGCAGTGCTCGCCTCGGTCGCCGTGCTGATGCCCTGCAGCCCGCGCACGTCGAAACCGTAGGCGCGGCCAAAATAGTGGAAGGCATCGTGGGCGGTGATCAAGACGCGCTGCGCCTGGGGGACGCGCTGGGCCTGCTCCTGCACATAGGCGTGCAGCGCCTCCAACTCCTTGAGATAGGCGTCGGCGTTGGCTTTGTAGTCGGCGGCGTGGTCGGGGTCGAACTGGGCATAGGTATCGCGCACGGCTTCGACCGCCTTCATCCACAGCGTTACGTCGAACCAGATATGCGGGTCGAACTGGTTTTCATGCCCCGCCCAGGGCAGCAGCAGCGAGCGATCGATGGTCTCGCCCACGGCGGTCACGGTCTTGCGTTCGGCCAGTTGGCGCAGGATCTGGTCGAGCTGGGCTTCGAGAAAAAGGCCGTTGTAGAAGATGATGTCGGCGTTTTGCAGCAAATCCACGTCGCCTTCGGTGGCGACATAGAGATGCGGGTCCACGCCCGCGCCCATCAGCCCGGTGACTTGAGCATGGTCGCCGCCCACGATCTGGGCGATGTCGGCCAGTTGGCCGACAGTGGCGACGACCTGGATCGGCCCCTGCGTATCGCGAGCGTTGGCGCGGGGCGATCCACACCCGGCCAGGGCTGAGGTCAAGACAAGGATAACGACGAGCAGCAGGGGAAACCGTGTGTGGCGAGATCTGACCATGGCTCGATACTCCTGGGTTCCTGTCTTCTTGAGCAACCAGCGTGTGGGCCGGTGCAGGGATAGCTGTGAATTGATCTATAAGCCGGAATTTAGCCAAAGAAAACTTTTGATGCAATTTACACCATAAATCTTTTTGTGTCAACTAAATTTGGGGCGCGTTTGTTGAAAACGGGACGCTCCGGGCTCGCCACGCGTGGCATTGAAACCCCACCGCGGTGGTCGCGTGAGGGGCGGCGGTCCCGCCAGTGCGGCTACCCACGCGTCGAATAATCCGTGGCGATTTGGGGAGGGGGTTTGTGCGGGAGATGAGCGATGCTGCCGGGCGGGCGTGCAGATGCTTACGTGGCTGCCGTGGTGGGGTCGGGGCTCGCTTCCGGCGTAGAGAACTCAGCCGGTGGGTTTCTGCGGTCGAAATATTCCTGGCGCAGAATTTGCCCGTCGGAGATCGTGATGGTGCGGCGCACGCGGTGTGCCATCTCATCGTCGTGCGTCACCATCAGGATCGTCTTGCCCTGGTCGACCATCCGCTCAAAGAGATGAAAGACGGCGTCGGCGGTGTTAGAGTCCAGGTTGCCGGTCGGCTCGTCGGCCACCAACAGCGGCGGGTCATTGGCCAGGGCGCGCGCGATCGCCACGCGCTGCTGCTGCCCGCCGGAGACCTCGTTGGGCAGCTTATAGGCCTGGTCGGCCATGTCCACCTGTTCCAGCAAATGGAGGGCGCGCTGTTCGCGCTCGCTGGGCTTGAACATGTTGCAAAAGTCCATGGGCAGCATCACGTTTTCGATGCAGGAGAGCATGGGCAGCAACTGGAAGAACTGGAAGATGATGCCGACGTTGCGCCCGCGCCATTCGGCCATGGGGCCTTCACCCAGCTTGTGGATGGCCGTATCGCCGATAAAGATTTGGCCGGAGGTGGGCCGGTCGATGCCGGTGATCATGTTGATCAGGGTGGATTTGCCGCTGCCCGACTTGCCCACCACTGCCACAAACTCGCCGCGGCCAATGTCCAGGTCGATGCCGCGCAGCGCCAGAAACTCGCCTGCGGGCGTCTGATAGGCTTTGACCACTTGGTCGAGACGGATCAACGGCCCCCCATTGGGCTGGGAGCCGTTGGGGATTCGCGCGGCGCCGTTGGTTGCCGGCGACGCGCGCTTTTGCGGCATCAGTTTATTCATAGCTCAACACCTCGCGTACGGTCAGCAGCGACGCATGGCGGGCCGGCAGAAAGCTGGCCAGGAATGCGAGCGCCAGCACAATGGCCAACCAGAGGATCGCGCCGTTGGTCGAGAAGATATAGGTGGGCGCGGCCTGCAAGAGCGCCATACCCACGGTGATCGTCAGCAGGCGGCTGGCGGGCAGCGCGATCAGCCCGCCGATCGTCCAACTCAGCAGCCCGATGATCAGCCCCTCCACCAAGACGATGCGCAGGATCGAGCCGTTGGACGCGCCAATGGCGCGCATGACGCCGATCTCGCGCGTGCGCTCCAGCACGTTGATGCTCATCGTGCCCATCAACCCCAGCCCGCCGACCACACCCAGCAGCACGGCCATGGCAAGCAGGAAGAGGATGATCACGTCGAAGATCGTGCTGATCGTGGCGCGCAACTGGCCGATGGTCTGCATGGTCTGTACCCGAAAACCGGCGTTGCGATAGCTGTCTTCGATGGTCTGCCCCACGCGCGTCTGATTTTCGGGTGAGCGGTCGCGCAGCCGCACCAGGGAAATCTGGGCGCGGCCCACGGCATTGGTCACCCGGCTGTAGTAGTCGAAATTGACAAAGGCGTTTGACCCTGTCAAGACCCCGCGTACAATCCCGACCACGATCCAGGTCGTGTCTTTGTCGTCGAGCTTCAGCGTGATCTCGTCACCCACCTTGATATCTTCTTCGGTCTTCAGCACATCGGTGTTGATCACCACGGCATTGGTATCGCCGGGCACAATCCAACGCCCTTCGAGCACGGTAGGGTTGATCATTTGCGAGTCGGGCAGCGGCGCATAGATGATGATGCTGTCGCTTTCGGTGCCGTCGGGGCGCAGCCGCCGCGCCGAACCAAAGCCCCAGGTCTCGGTGCGGTCGATCCCAGGCAGGGTCTCTAGTTGGGCGCGAATCCGGTCGGTGCGGTAGGAACGGTCGAAGATCACCTGTACGTCATAGTCAAAATAAGAGAGCGCATCGTCCAGCGTCTGTTGCAGCGAGGCGCGGATGCTGAAGATGGCGATAAAGATCGTGCTGGCGAGCGAGAGCGTGATCAGCGTCAGCGCCAGCCGCGATTTGCGGCGAAAGGTGTTGCGCAGCGAAATCTGCATGGGCCGGCCCATGGGGAAGATAAAGCGCAGCCCGACGATGGCGCGGTCGATCAAGCTGTGCCCGAAATGCCCCTTGCCCAGGCCGTGTTCGCTGACCGCCTCGCGCACGGTGACGCGCACCCCGCGCAGGATGGGCAGCAGCGCGGCGAGCATGGGCGCGGCCAGCCCGATCACCACCTGCACCAGCAGCACCTGAGGGTCGATGCGCACGCCGCCCACGTCGAAGTTGAGCAGCCCGGCGAAGATATTGGCCAGCCCAATTGCGCCCAGCGCGCCCAAGGGCACGGCGATCAGCAAGGCGAGGACGCCGAAGAGCAGCACCATGACAAAATACAGGGTGGCGATCTGCCCGGCGCGCGCGCCGATCGCCTTCATGATCCCGATCTGGCGCACATGTTGGGTGAGGATGGCCGACAGGGTATTGACGATCAGAAAGCCGCTCAACAACAGCGACAGCGCGCCGATGCCACCCAAGATCAGCGAGAAGGCGTCGAGGAAGTTTTGGGCTGGGTGTTCCCCAGGGGGAGGAATAAAGGTGAAGAGCACGATCTGACCGGCGCTTTCCAGCCGCTGCTCGATGCGCTTGCCGACCGCGGTCACATGGTCAAAATCCAAAGGGCTGTCGGCGACAGTGAAATCCAACTGGTTGAAGTCGCGTGGCTCGCCCAGCCAGGCCAGCGTGTCAAAGGTGATATAGCCATAGCCTGCGCCGGTCATAAAGGCCGGGGCCTGGCTCATATCATGCACTGTGCCGGCCACACGCAGGGCGCGCTTCTTGCCGCTGGGCGCTTCCACGGTCAGCGTGTCGCCGACCGTCACACCGCCCAACCCCAAAGAAGGGGCGACCGAGGCGCGTTCCAGCAGCAGTTCGTGCAGCGGGGGGGGAAAGGCGCCGGTTTCCGGATGGATCTGGTTGAGGGTCATCTTCTTGAAGTTGGGGACGGCGATAAGCTGCAACGCATGCCATTCGCCGTTCCGGCTGAGAAAACGCACATTGACCGAGCGGCGGCCTTCGGCTTCGGCCACTTCGTCCATGGCGCGCACAGCCTCCACCTGGTCTTCGTCAAAGGTGGTGATCGTAAACATCGTCCCTGCCGATGGGTTCACCGCAGCATAGGCGGCGGGCAGGTTGCGGTCTACGATGATCTGCGACCCCATCACCATGCCGATGGCGCTGACGCCGACCGCAATCGAGAGCAGCACCAGGATCGTCCGGGTCTTATTGGACCAGAGATCGCGCAGCACCTTGCGCCAGCGCGGCGAAAGCCATTTCATGCGGGTATCTTGTCTTGAACAGCCGGCCTATCAAGAGGCCGCCTAGCGACCGGCGGACTCATCGCCGGTCTGGATCGTGACCGACGCGGTCATATTCCAGCGCAGCCGTTTGTCGTTTTCGTCGGGCACAATCGTCGCGGTGTAGGTAATGTCGCCCTGTTTGTTCTCGCCCAGGGGTTTGATGCGCAGGACTGTACCTTCCAGCTCCAGGTCGGGCAGGGCGTCGATATTGATGCGTACACGGTCGCCTTCGGCGACATAGACGACGTTGATCTCGGTCAGGTCGTCGGTCTCGATGTGCCATTCGTCGAGGTCGGCCAACTGGGCCACGGGTGCGCCTGCCGCCACTTGCTCGCCTGCCTCCAAATCTAACGAGGCGATGGTCCCGGCAAAGGGCGCAGTCAACTGCGTATCTTGCAGGGCGACTTGCTGCTGCATGAGCGCGGTCTGCGCCTCGGTCAGATCCGCCATGGCAGCTTCGAGCGTTTCGGGCCGCGCGCCCGCCTGGAGCAGCGCCAACTGGGCTTCGGCCTGGCGCACCTGTGCTTCGGCGGCGGCGATCTGGCTGGCCGTGCCGGGCGTCAGGAGTTTGTCCAGGTTGGCCTGGGCACGCTGCACTTCGGCGCGCGCCGCGGCGATGTCGCTCTCCTCGGCGCCGCTCACCACGTCGTCATAGCGTGCTTGGGCGGCCTGATAGTTGTTGGTGGCGCGTTCCAACTCGGCGGCCTGCGGCAGCGCCGAGATGTCGCTGCGCCAGCGTACCTGGTCATAGGCGCTCTGGGCCTGGCGCAGCGCCGCTTCGGCGTTGGCCAGTTCCACCTCCGCCGAGATCAGTTGGGCGTCGTCGGCCCCCGCCAAGACCCTTTCATAGGCGGCCTGGGCCGCCTCCAGCGCGGCGCGGGCGGCGGTGATCTCTTCGGGCCGCGCCTCTTCTTGCAGATTGTCGAGGTTGGCCTTGGCGATATCGACCGCCGCCTGCGCCCCTTGGATCTCCTCAGGCCGCGCGCCGGCGCGCAGTTCCTCGATGCGCGCTTGGGCGCTGCGCACGCGCGCTTCGGCCTGGGCAATGGCGATCACCTGGCGCTCGTTTTCCAACTGGGCGATGACTTGGCCCTGTTCGACGCGATCGCCTTCGCTCACCAGAAGCTCGGCCACAATGCCCGAAGCCGGCAGGCTGAGCGTGGCGAAACGCGCCGGCACCACCACGGCGTCGACGATCACTTCCGGGTTCGATTGGATCGCAGGCAAGGGGGTCGGCGTGGCCTTGGCTGCGCCGCTCGTCACGGCCTCCCATCCCCCTTTGGACTGCACATAAAAATAGCCGCCGATCGCGATGATTGCGAGTACGACGATGGCAATGAAGATCCATCTGCGCATGGCACACTCGTATTTCGGTTAGGTAACCAGGACTCAACCGTTGACCCCGGCATTTTATTGTACCCCGAACGTCAAGCCGGTGATAGTTTTCCGTGTTCAATACGCACAAACGCGCCGCCGGTCGCGAGTTTTTGCATCTCGTTAGTAAAATTATTAGCTTTGGCTAAAATATAGATGGGCAGTTCCAATTTGTCAAACGGCACGCGGGTCGGCGCGGCAGGAGAAGGCGACGCGCACCGCCTAGGGGCCGGCTGCGCGCTGAGGTAGAATAGAGGGGAACCGCGGTTTTGCGCCTTCAACGAGAGGGCTAAGCCTCCTGTTGGATACATGGGATAATGGGTAAAATGCCATGAAGAATCTTCCTGTGGTGCAGGCCAAGCGTTACGGAACCTATCGCTGCAAGCCGGGCGACACGCTGGCCGCTGCGGCGGCGCAGATGACCACGCGCAACATCAGCGCGTTGATCGTCGTGGATGACGAGGGGCTGCTGGAGGGGATCATCACGCGCACCGACCTGGTGCGCGCTTGTTATGAACGGGATGAGTGGGCGGGGCAGCCGGTGCGTGACTATATGAGCCGCCAGGTGGTGACCGTGCCGCCCAATGCGCCGGTGGCCCAGGTCATGGCGCTGCTGTTGGAGCGGCATATTCACCGCGTGGTGATCGCCGAGAGCGCGGGCGCGCGTCTGCGCCCAATCGCCGTGCTCTCCGCTGCCGACATCGTGTATCACATGGTGCAGGACCCCATCGGCTAACCTGCCGGCTCGCAGGCGTGCGCCGTCGCGCCGTCCGGCGAAGAAACGCGCGGCAATCATGGCCTGCGCCAGGTGTAAATAGGGCAAATACAGGAGTATGCCTGGCATAATTGTCAGAAGAATTTAACAAGCAAACCGAGGGGTACTGATATCCTCAGAAGGATCACATTCCTCTGATCCGAGCAGATAATACGCGCCAGCCTTTGGGGTCGCGGCCACTGGTCGCGACCGAAGTTGCCCCCAGGGATGCGACATTTGTCCTATAGACAATTGTCTGGTCTCTGTTACGCT
>QEUY01000058.1 GCA_003577365.1 Chloroflexota bacterium
AGCGATCAGCAGCACAGAAGAGTTAGAAACGCTTTTGACTACGCTTGACAAAATGGCCGCGAAACTCGGTGGTATGAAAGCGGCGCTGACCGCCGTTGAAACGATGCTGTTGGCGGAACTTGAGGCCGATGAAAAGCGACAGGAGACGAATTAGCCCTTGGCGTTCTTCCGAATCCATCCGAGCAAATGTGCTATCAAAACTACGCTGTTTGCGGTGTTGTCGCATTACTTGGGGACTCCAAACTAAACAGAATATTTGTTCTAATCCTATCACCTAAACTGATTACGTCAAGAGGAAACAAATGGCTCATGGGTGGCGACCAACAGGGATTTCGTCGAAACGATATGAATCCGAGGCAAGACCTGTTCATTCGTGGCGCGGGATTGCTCTACTGATCGGCGCGGGAATTTTTATCCATGCAATTCTCAGCGAGTGGTTCTTCGATTTGAGCCTACTCAGTCCGGCAATGGCCGCCGACGCTGCCAATTACCAGCGCGAGTTTGCCGCGCTCGTCGAATCGATGCGGCAGTTAGCGCGCACGTTAGGGCTAGAGCTGTGAGCCTCTTGCCGCCTAACCTAAACCATCACGGCTAATCAACATTGGAGATTGCACAGCTAGGCTAACTGCACAGCCGTACGCTCTGAGGTAGTCCGCCCTGTCCATCACGGTTCACATCCGTGAGGTCGCGGGTTCAAGTCCCTCCTCGCCCACCAGAGAGCGCACGGACAGGTCAATTTGACCCGCCGTGCGCTTTTTTGTTGGCGAAGCCCACCGTAGGCGGTTGATCGTAGGTGGTTGGTCTGGCCTGCAGGCGGGCATCAACCGCACCAGCCACGGCTGCATGAAGGGTGCATCCACCCGGTCGCCTTGCCAGAGGCCCCTGCAACTGTGCTGACACCACACCTAGATCCAATCCTGACAACCCAGGCCCTTTGTAGATAAACTATCCAATTAACCCTAGATCCAATCCTGACAACCCAGGCCCTTTGTAGATAAACTATCCAATTAACCATCCGACTAACCATCCGAAGGCGGCGATAGGGCTGCGCTTCGTTTTTGCCATCGAAAGGGATGAGTGAATTCATGGATAGCAACCGCCGCTTTGTCAACCAGCAAGCGTTGCGTGTGATCGGCCTGTCGCGCAGCGGCAATCATGCCATCATCCGCTGGATCCTGCAGCAGGCCCCCGGGCGCACATGCTTTCTCAACTGTGCCGAGGGCAAGACCAACCCCTATCTCAGCGCCCGACCCCTCGCCAGCGGTCTGCCTTATGAGACCAATGACCCAGACTTCGACTGGGAGCGCGAACGCCGCGGCGAGTGGTCATACAAAGACCTCTTGGTCTACAGCTATGAGGATAGCTTCCTGGGCTATGTTTGCCACCCTCTGTTTGAGGAGAACCATGAGCGCTGGCTGGGCTGCTCACGGCAGCGCCGAGACCTCTTGATTGTGCGCGACCCGTTCAATCTCTTTGCCAGCCGCCGGCGCGCCGGCCTATCCGCCGTCTCGCATAAGACCGCGGTACGCATTTGGAAGCAGCACGCTCTCGAGGCGCTGGGCCGGCGTCGCTATCTTGGCCGGTCGAGCCTGTGGGTTTACTACAACCGCTGGGTCACCGACCGCGCCTATCGGCAGCAGATCGCCAGCCGCCTGGGCTTGTCGTTCAGCGATGCCGGCATTGACCGCGTCCCCGAAACCGGCGGCGGCAGTTCATTCGACGGTATGCGCTATGATGGCGCAGCCCAGCGCATGAAGGTGCTGGAACGGTGGAAAGTCTACCAGCATGATCCCGCCTATCTGCGGCTCTTTGATTCAGAGTTGATCGAACTTACCCAGCAGCTCGAACGGCGCTCCAGCCCGGCGGCCGCGGACCAGGGGGAGGTCTCCAGCGCGGCAGGCGTCGCGCTGCCGGTTTATTGGATGCAAAGACAGGGTGAGTCCCGGCGAATTCGGCCATCCCCCGGCATGCCGCCACAGGCCGCCTAGCTCCCCTGCGCCCCGCCGGCCACGCCACGCGGCTGCGTCCCTGGGGTGCGGTGTGGAAAATCCGCCGGGCTGGGGCGGCCCTGCACGTTTTGCGGCTGGTTCGAAAATTCGCCATGTCGTGGTAGGATGGGGAACGCACAATGATGACCATCCGCATGTATTCGACCACTGCGGCTTCGACCGGCCTGTGGGGGACAGGTTTCCAGCGATTCGGACGGGCAGAGAAGCGCCACGCGGTGAGGGCAGAGAGGTTGCGTATGAACCACTTCGGCGAGTTCTACGGCCCCAATGCGGCCTATGTTTGGGATCTGTACGAAAAATACTTGGCCGACCCGAACGCGGTGGACGCGGCCACGCGCGCCTATTTTGTCGCTTTTCAGCAGGCAGGTGAGGCGGCACGGCCCCCTGTCGAGACCGGTGCAGAGGAGATCCGGGCGGAGCGCGCACGGGGGGATCGCGATCTGGTGGTGGCGGTCGTCAACCTCGCCAACGCCATCCGCGAATATGGGCATCTCGACGCCCAGCTAGACCCGCTGGGCACGCCGCCGCCCGGCGATCCTGCGCTCGATCTGGCGGCCTATGGCCTCACGGAGGAACAACTGCGCCGTCTGCCGCCCGACCCGGTGGGCGGGCCGGTGGTCGCGCACACGGCTTCCGCCTGGGACGCGCTGGCCGAGCTGCGCCGTATCTATTCGGGCAGCACCGGCCATGACTATGACCACCTGCGCCTGGCCGAAGAGCGCCGGTGGCTGCGCGAGATGGCCGAATCGCGGCGCTTCTGCCCACCCCAGGACCCTGTCAACGAGCGCGCTCTGTTGGACCGGCTGACACAGGTGGAGGGCTTTGAACTCTTTTTGCAGCGCGCCTTTCCGGGCAAGACGCGCTTCTCGATCGAGGGGCTGGATATGATGGTCCCCTTGCTCGACGAGATCATCGGCGACGCTGCCGACAGCGGGACCTATGCCACCCTGATCGGCATGGCCCACCGCGGCCGACTCAACGTCTTGGCCCACATCCTCAACAAACCCTATGCCGCCATCTTGGCCGAATTTAAAGACCCGGTGCAGGACGGGGCGATGGAGGAGGGCAACGCCCTGGGCTGGATGGGCGATGTCAAGTACCATGCCGGAGCGCGCCGCGCTCTGGACACCGGCCACACGCTCGACCTGGTGATCTCGATGGCCCCCAACCCCAGCCATCTAGAGCATGTTAACCCTGTCGTGCAGGGGATGGCGCGCGCCGCAGGCACGTTCACCGATACCCCCGGCGCGCCGCGTTTCGACCATGCGCGCTCGCTGCCGATCCTGATCCACGGCGACGCCGCCTTCCCAGCGCAGGGCATTGTCGCCGAGTCGCTCAACCTGGGGCGTATCCCCGGCTATACGACGGGCGGCACGATCCATATTATCGCCAACAACCAAATCGGCTTTACCACCAACCCCGAAGACGCGCGCTCTACCCTCTATGCCAGCGACCTGGCCAAGGGCTTTAAGATCCCGATCGTGCACGTCAACGCCGACGACCCGCTGGCCTGCATCGAAGCCGGGCGCTTGGCCGTGGCCTATCGCAACAAGTTTCAGAAGGATTTTCTGATCGACCTGATCGGCTACCGCCGCTACGGCCATAACGAGGGCGACGAACCGCGCTTTACGCAGCCGGTGATGTACGCCGCCATCGACGCGCATCCCAGTGTGCGTACGATTTGGGCGCGCCACCTAGAGGAGACAGGCGTGATCGCCGCGGGCGAGGCCGACGCGCTGTTGGAGACACAGTTGGACGCGCTGCAAAAGACGCTGGAAGGGCTGGAGATCGAGAGTGTGGACCTGGGGCCGGACTTGGAGCCGCCCCCGCCGGGCGCGGCGCGGCGCGTGCGCACCAGCGTCGACCAGACGCACTTGGCCGCGCTCCTGGCCGCGTTGCAGACCCTGCCCGAAGGGTTTAAGCTCAACCCCAAGCTCGAGCGCATCCTCCGCCGCCGCGGGCAGATCCTCGACGCGCCGGATGAGCCGCATGTCGATTGGGGCACAGCCGAGCAATTGGCCTTCGCCACGATCTTGGCCGAGGGCACGCCGATTCGTCTGACGGGCGAAGATGTAGAGCGCGGCACCTTCAGCCACCGCCATGCTGTTTTGTTCGACGCCGAGAGCGGCGCGCCGCATGTGCCGCTGCAAACGCTGCCCCAGGCCGGCGCGGCCTTCGAGATCCACAACAGCCCGCTCAGCGAGAACGCCGCCATTGGCTTTGAATATGGCTACAATATCCAGACCCCGGATCGGCTGGTGGTATGGGAAGCGCAGTACGGCGACTTTATCAACGTCGCCCAGGCGATGATCGACGAGTTTGTCGTATCGGGCCGGGCGAAATGGGAGCAGACCCCCTCGCTGGTCTTGCTGCTGCCTCACGGCTATGAAGGCCAGGGGCCGGACCATTCTACGGGCCGGCTGGAGCGCTTTTTGCAGCTTGCCGCCGAGACCAACCTCCGCATCGCCAACTGCACCACCGCCGCCCAATATTTCCACCTGCTGCGCCGCCAGGCCGCGCTGCTCAAGACCGACCCGCTGCCGCTGATCGTGATGACGCCCAAAAGCCTGCTGCGCCAGCCCATCGCCATGTCGTCGCTGACGGAGTTGGCCGAAGGTCATTGGCAGCCGGTGATCGACGATACCGCCGACCCTGCCGCCGTGCGCCGCGTGCTGCTGTGCAGCGGCAAAATCTATGCCGATCTGGCGCTAAGCCCGCTGCGCGCCGAGGCCGGCGACGTGGCCCTGGTGCGCGTGGAGCAGCTCTATCCTTTCCCGGTTGTCGAACTGGAGACGGTGTTGGCGCGTTATGCCGCCGCTGAGGAGGTCGTCTGGGTGCAGGAGGAGCCGCAGAATATGGGGGCTTGGGAGTTCGCCCAGCCGCTGCTGCACGCCCTGCTGGGCAGCCGGCGACCGCTGCGCTATGTGGGGCGGCCGCGGCGCGCCAGCCCAGCCGAAGGGTTTGCCGCATGGCATCAAGTCAACCAGGCAGCCATCGTCGAGCGCGCCTTGCGCGGCGAGCGGCAGCCGCTCCCCACGGCAACCGTGGCAGATACCGCCCAATGAACAGAGAGCACAGGAGGGAGGGGAGACCATGAGCGTCAAGATCGTCGTGCCCGATCTGGGTGAATCGGTGGTAGAGGCCACGGTGGCCGCCTGGCTCAAACAGGAGGGCGACCCGGTGAAGGCAGGCGAAGCGATCGTCTCGCTGGAGACCGATAAGGTTGACCTGGATGTGCCTGCGCCGCGCGATGGCGTGTTGAGCAAGATCGAGCGCCAGACGGGGGAAGATGTGCGCGTGGGCGAAGTGCTGGCGCAGTTGGACGCGGCCGGTGAGTCCGGCGCGGCGCCGGCCGAGCAAGCTGAGCCGGCCAAGCCCGAAGCAGCCAAGCTTGAAGCGGCCAAGGCCGAGCCGCCCAAAGCCGAGAGGCCGCCAGCCGAGGGGGCTGTCGCTGCGCCGCCCGCGCCGGCTGAGCCGGAAGCGGCTGCCGAGCGCGCCACGCCCGTGGCCAAACGGTTGGCGCAGGAGAAGGGCGTGGATTTGGGCGAGGTCGCGGGGGCCGGGCCGGGGGGGCGTGTGACCAAGCGCGATGTGGAAGCCTATCTCTCGCGCCAGGAGCCTGCGCCCGCCGCGACAGCCGCGCCCCAGGTGGTCCCCGCCGCATCGCAAGAGACGGCTCCTGCCATACCGGCCCCCAGCGCGCCGCTCTCGACCGATGGCCGCGGCGAGCAACGGGTGCGCCTGTCGCGGCGGCGGCGCACGATTGCCGACCGCTTGGTCGAGGCGCAGCGCACCGCCGCCATCCTGACCACCTTTAACGAGGCGGACATGAGCGCGGTCATGGAGATGCGCAAACGCAAGCGTGACGACTTTACCAAACAGCATGGCGTCAGCCTGGGGTTGATGTCCTTCTTTGTCAAGGCGAGCATCGGCGCGCTGCGTGCCTTCCCCATGCTCAACGCCTCCTTGGACGGCAACGAGGTCGTGCTCAAACACTATTACGACATCGGCATAGCCGTGGGGGCCGAAGAGGGCTTGGTTGTGCCGGTGCTGCGCGATGCCGACCGCATGTCGTTCGCTCAGATCGAACAGTCGATCAACGACCTGGCAACCAAGGCGCGCGAGGGCACGCTGGCGCTTGAAGACTTGCGCGGCGGAACCTTTACGATCAGCAATGGCGGCGTCTATGGCTCGCTGCTCAGCACCCCGATCCTCAACCCGCCGCAGGTCGGCATCTTGGGGCTGCACAAGATCGAACAGCGCCCGGTGGTGGTGAACGGCGAGATTGCGATCCGCCCGATGATGTATCTGGCGCTCAGCTATGACCACCGGCTGATCGACGGCAGCGACGCCGTGCGCTTCCTGGTGAAGATCAAGCAGTTGATCGAAGACCCGGAAGAGTTGCTCTTGGCCGGATAAGCCCACAATTTGTGAATAAAGGCGCAGACGGGCCGGTAAATTGCCCCGTACAGGGCGCTGTGATACACTGTGGCGGTCTGCGATTGAGTCATTCACTCTCCGCCCGCATCAGGAAGCGCTGGAGGTATTCATGATGGTGTGGTTGCATCGTCGTTCGCTTGGGCTGGGTTTGGCGATTTTGGCCCTGGCGACCGTTCTGTCTGGGTGTGCGCCGGACGCAAACGCCGAGATCATTTCGCCACAGTTGGGCGAACAACTCTATGCCAAGGAAGCCAGCGGCGTGGTCGAGGTCGCGCCGACCGCAGTCCCGCGCACGTTCGCCGACTTGACGCCCGAAGAGGTGACTGCCGGTCTGCCGGCGGATTTTGCGGCGGCGCTGGCGGCTGCCGATCCAGCCAAAGGCCAAAACGTGGCGACGTCTAACGGCTGCATCGGCTGTCATTCCACCGACCCCGCCGTCACCATGACCGGGCCGACCTGGCACAATCTGGGCGATACGGCGGTCAACCGTGTGCCGGGCGAGTCGCCGGCGCTCTACATCCACGACAGCATTGTCAACCCCAATGCGTTTGTGGTGCCGGGCTTCCCGTCGGGCGTCATGCCGCAGATCTACGGGGATACGATTCCGCTCGAGGACTTGGCCGACCTGGTCGCCTATTTGCTGTCTCAGCACGGCCAGTAGGCGCGGGCGCGCAGCCATTCAATTGCAGTGATGTGGGGGCGGGCGGCAGATGTCGCCCGTTTTTGTGTCAAGCGGTCGCCGGGCTGCTTTGCTTGAAATGTAAATCTCCTGGGCAGCAATCGTGCAGTATACTGAGTCTACTTCGAGCAGAGCTTGTCAAGATGCGACGCTCGAAGCACAGTTTGGATATTTTGGACTTTCCTCTCTCCGGGGTAGCGGTGCTATAATCACGGGCGATGGCAAGAGAACAGATCTCGCCGGCGATTGCCGAGCGGCGCTGCCCCAACTGTGGCACCCGCGTGGCACGCGATGCTGAAAGCTGCTTTATGTGCGGCCACGACTTGCGCCAGCAGACGCGACGCAAGCAACGGGTCTCTTGGATTGACGCGCTGCTGGTACTGGCCGTTTTGTCCGTGCTGGCCGTCTGGTGGCGCATCGCCAGCCAACCGCAACAAGAGCAAGCGCAGGACGCACAGGTCGCTGAAATCCTACCCATGAATATACCCTTTATCACCGCCACCGTCGTGATGTCGGAGGTAGTGCCGGTGGACGCGGCCGCCACCCCGACCCCGCTGCCCACGGCCTCGACCAGCGGCGTGATCCGGCATCGTGTGCGCCAGGGGGAGACGCTGCTGGCGATCGCCGGTCTTTATGGCATCACGGTCGAGGAGATTCAAGCTGCCAACGGCATGGCCGATGTGTTGATCCGCGCCGACGACGAGTTGATTATCCCCGTGGGAGCGGAAGCCAGCCAGGCGGCGGCCAGCGACACGGTCGCCTCGCGTTTTGAATATACGGTGCAGCCGGGCGATACGATCGTCTCGATTGCCGCAAGCTTTGGCAGCACGGTCGAAGAGATCTTGCGTACAAACGGGCTGGTCAACAATGATTTTATCCGCCCTGGCGACGTGTTGTTGATCCCAGTGCTCGATGTCCCCGCCGAGGTGCTAGAATCGACGGCGGTGGGCGACGCTGCCGAGGGCGTGGCTGGGCAGCTCTATGTCGAGCCGCGCTTGATCGGCCCCCCCGACGAGGCCGAGATCGCGGCCAATGAGGCGGTGCTGCTGCGCTGGATCAGCGTGGAGGTCTTGGACCCCAACGAATGGTATGTGCTGCTGATCTATCCCGTGAGCGGCGCGGCGCGCACGCTGCCTACCATTTGGACCAAGGCGACCAGCTACCGGCTGGACACTGTGCTGGCTCCGCCCGAAGGAGAGACGGCCATCTATGCCTGGCAGGTCTCGGTGGTGCGCGTCAAGCCGGGGGTCAACAACCAGTTTGCGCTGGAGGCTGCCAGCACGCCCAGCGAACTCCGCAGTTTCACCTGGCGCTAGGTGCAGTTGCCCCCTCAAAAGCGGTTGACAGCCTGCCGCGGCGCGCAGTATACTGGCCTTATCCACCAATATTTCCATCCAAAAATTAAATAATCCGCTTGGTTTGCAGCCAGTGGAGGCGCCACGATGGAACACCCCATTCCCTTTGGCATTGCGCGGGCGGGCGCAACGCTCTTAAGCGTGCGGGCATACAATCAGCGAATCCTGCTGCTGAACTTGCTGCGCCATCAGCCGGTGTCGCGCATCCGGCTGGCGCGGCTGTGCGGGCTGTCGACCACGGCTGTCACCAACATGGTCGCCGGCCTTTTGGCGCGCGGCGTGGTGCGCGAAGCCGGCACCGATCTCGTTGCGGCGCGGCCAGGGGCCGGGCGGCCCCCCCAGGCGCTACAGCTTGTGCCGGACAGCCGTCTGGTCTTGGGGATTCATATTGGGGTACGCCGGGCGCGCCTTGCGTTGTGTGATGTCAATGCCCAGCCGTTGGCCGGGTGTGAAGCGCCGCTGGTGGCGCATGAGAGCGCCGGCCAGAGCCTGGCGCGCATCGCTGCGGCCGCGTCTGGGTTGATCGAGCAGGAGGGCCAAGCAGGCATCGGCGGGCGGCTGCTGGGCGTGGGCGTGGGCGCATCGGGGCTGACCGATGTCGAAACCGGCATCAACGTCTTTGCGCCCAATCTGGGTTGGCGCAATGTGGCTTTGCGCGATATCTTGCGTGAGCAGTTGCGCCTGCCGGTGACGGTGGACAACAACGTGCGCTGCATGGCGCTGGCCGAAAGCTTATATGGCGCGGGGCGCAATGTGCGCTCGCTCGCCTATGTCTATGGCCGGATGGCTGTGGGCGCGGGCTTGGTGGTGGACGGTGAACTCTATCGCGGGGCGGGGTTTGGTGCAGGCGAGATCGGCCATTGGACGATGGTGCCGCGCGGCGGCAAACGCTGTCGCTGCGGCAACCACGGCTGTCTGGAGACGCTGATCTCCGAGCCGGTGCTGGTGGAGCGCGCCCGCCAGATCGATCCTTATGTGGTGGAGCAGAGCGAGCAGCCGCTGCAGGCCGTGTTGGCCGCGGCGCGCCGCGGTCACGCCGGGCTGCGCGCCATGTTGGCCGAGCAAGCTTTCTATCTGGGGATCGCCCTAGCCAACCTGGTGAATGTCGTGAACCCCCATCTGATCCTGCTGGGCGGGCTGCTGTATGAGGCGTTCGACCTGCTGCAGCGCGATGTGGAGACCGCCATGCGCCGCCATGCGTTTGGCGGTCTCGGCGCCAAGGTGACGCTGCTGCCCGCTACCTTTGGCGAGCAGGCCGGCGAGATCGGCGCGGCGGCGCTGGCGCTCGACCATTTCTTTTTCCGCCAGCCCGCCGTGTGAAACCAATGCACCGGCGGTGATATATGATATAACGGCGACAGTGCAAACGTGGAGGAGACCGTATGGCCGATTCTCTTGTGACCCGGTTGGGCTATCCTGCCGATGCCCGGCTGGTCATCTTTCATGCCGACGATGTGGGCGTGACGCACGGCAGCAACCGCGCCTTTGTCGAGCTTGCGGCAGCGGGCATCGTCAAGAGCGGTTCGATCATGGCGCCCTGCCCCTGGGCAGCGGAGGCGTTGGCGCTCTGCCAAGAACACCCTGACCTCGACGTAGGGGTGCATATGACGCTGACCTGTGAATGGGCCGGGTATCGTTGGGGGCCGTTGACCACGCGCAACGCCGCCAGCGGGTTGATCCAAGAGGACGGCTCGTTCTGGCCCACCGTCGCCGAGGTCCACGCCAACGCCGATGCCGCCTATGCTGCGGTGGAGCTGCGCGCCCAGGTAGAGCGGGTGGTCACCGCCGGCGTCGCCATCAGCCACCTGGACAGCCATATGGGCGTCAACTGGTCGCCGGCGCTGTTTGAGATCTATGCGGCCTTAGGCCGCGACTATCGTGTGCCGGTCTTTTATCCGCAGGGCCAGGATGCCGTGATGCAGCGCATCCGCCCGCGCCAGGAGACCCAGCATGAACTGGCGATGCGTCTGCTGCGCCAATATGGCCTGCCGCCCGTCGACCATGTGCGTATAACGCCCGCGTATACGTCTGAGCCGCCCGCCAGCCCCTCGCCGGAGGTCTATGAAGCGGTGCTGCGCGGGCTGGGGCCAGGCATTACCCATTTTGCCCTGCACCCCAATGCGCCGGGCGATATCGAGGCGCTGGACCGGGTCAACAGCCGCTGGCGTGTCTTTGAATATGGCTATTTTCAATCGACGCGGCTGGCACGTTTTTTGGAGGCCGAGGGCATCATTCCCATCGGCTACCGCGAGCTGTGCAATGCGATGCGCCAGGGCGTGGCCTAAACGGCTACATCGCGTGGCGCGTATGATGTGTGTGACAATGACCTGCACTGACCTGTCATAAGCTAGAGGAGATCACGAGCATGGCCGGGATGCCATTCACCCATGTTTGGGTGGAAGCCCCTTTTTATTCCAACGCGCTGGCTGCGCTGCCTTCTGAGGTGACTGTGCTGTACGCCGCGCCCGCGGAGGACCGCATCGCCAATGCCGGCCCGGCGCAGGGCATCTTGGCGTCGTCGCTGGTGCAGTATAACGCCGACCTCTTTCGCCGGCTGCCCAACCTGCGCATCGTCACGCGCACGGGGATCGGCGTGGATAACGTCGACCTGGAGGCAGCCACCGCAGCGGGGGTGGTGGTCTGCAACACCCCGGAAGGCCCCACCGAGTCCACTGCCGAGCATACGGTCGCCATCTTGTTGAACCTTGCCAAACGCATCAAACAGGGCAACGACAACCTGGCGGCGGGCAAGTGGGGGCCGCGCGCCGACCCACTGATCGGGGTGGAGGTGCGCGGGCGCACGCTGGGGCTGGTCGGGTTGGGGCGTATTGGCCGGCGCGTGGCCCATATCTGCGGCGTGGGGCTGG
>QEUY01000059.1 GCA_003577365.1 Chloroflexota bacterium
CCCATAGCCGCCCAGCACAAAGCTGGAGAGCAGCACCAGGTTGCTCGCCAACACCAGGCCGAATGCGCTTTGCAGGGGGATGCTGAGCAGCCCGTTGAGCGGCGTCAGCGTGTAGAAGGCCAGGTTGATGCCGATGGGGTGGAACATCCAGCCGCTGTGAAAGATGTCCGGCTGGGCTTGATCGACGAGCAGCGCCTTGATCCACCAGAGGTTCCAGGCCAGCGCCGGGTCGTCGATGCCGTCGCCGGGCACATGGGTCGTCAGGTAACGGGCCAGCGGCCAGGTCAGCGCCAGGCCGAGCAGCCCCAAGATCAGCAGCACAGCGCCATGCCGCCAGATGCTGTGCGGCCAGCGGGCGCGCAGGCCGGGAAGGACGGGCATCAGGGGGTGGGCGTGGGGGAGGCGGTGGGCGTCGCGGCCGGCGAGGTAAACGCGTCGGGCCGCTGCAGGAGGTTGCCCAGGCGCACCCTGGCGATGACGTTAAGCTGGGCGTTTTCGTCGCCTGCTAACTCCGATGTCTTTTGAAAAAGCTCGATAGCGCGCGGGATATCGCCGCGCGCTTCGGCGATGCCGCCCTGCAAGAAGGTGACCATCGGCTCCTCCGGCGCGAGGGCGGCGGCCTGTTGGGCGGCGGCATCGGCGCCGTCCAGGTCGCCGACCATCATGCGATCGTTGCCCAGGGTGATCCAAAGCTGGACGGGATTGTCGCCAAACAGTGCTTTGGCCTCCTCCAGTGCGCTAGCGGCCCCTTCGGCGTTGCCCAGGCGTTCATACAGCACGGCCTCCCACACGGCCAGTTCCGGCTCGTCGGGCAGTTGTTGGCGCGCCTGCTGCACCACCGCCAGCGCCTCATCCCAGCGCTGATCGGTGATCAGCCGGTCGATCTGGTTGGTCGCCTCGACCATGGCGACGGCCTGCGGGTTGGGCGGAAAGAAGAAGTTGATGCCCCACAAGATCAGGGCCACGGCGATGACCAGCCCGCCCAGCGTGATCACGGCGCGCTTGACGGCGCGCTTGCGCCGGTCGACGACGATGCTGTCTAGCTGCCACCAGAAAGAATCGGCGGGCGGGTGGCGGCGGCGCAGTTCGGCCAGCCCACCGGCGGCGGCAGCGGCGCTGACGATGCGCTCTGGTTTGGAATCAAGGCGGTTGAGCAGGCTCTGCCAGCGCACCTCTTCGGGCCGCAGGTCGATGCCGTCGCTGCTCAATTGGGCAAACCTCTGCTCGATCTGGTCGAGCAGCAACAGCAGTTCCTCGACATTTTGGCCGCTGACCTGAACGACCAGTCGCTCGGCCTTGTCCAATGCGTCGCGCAGGTGGTTGGCGGGGGTGTTCGTTTGGGACTCCACGGTGTATGCCATGGGGCATCCACGACCTTTCTACCCAGTTTATCCATTTGTGCGGTTGGGAGACCGCACCTGTATTGCAGCCGCGGCTTAGCCGGCGTCGTCGTCTTCCTCGTCCTCGAAGTCGCCCTCTTGTTGTTCTTCTTCACGCTGAATCTCGCGGAAGACGCGGTTGAGGCCCGATTTGATCTGGCTTTCGATCTTGGCCTTGCGTTCGGGGGGAACCGGAAACCATTCGAGCATTTCGCCGACCAGGCCACTCTTGGTCTCGTTTTTGTTTTTGCCTTCCATATAGTAGTCACGCACACGGCGGCGCATGAATTCGATATATTCGCCGACGCGATAGGTGGCGTCGGGGCCGCAGACCGGGCCATGGCCGGGAACCAGATATTCAGCCCCCAACTGGCGGATCAACTCCAGGGCGTTGAGCCATTCGAGGGTGTTGCCTTGAGCCATATAGGGGTGTTGGTCGACCCACAGAATGTCGCCTACGAAACAGACTTTTTCGCTGGGCAGCCAGACAATGCTGGTAGCGGGCGTGTGGCCGCCGACAAAGATCAGCTCGATCTCGCGTGTGCCGAAGAGCAGCTTGGCGCGGCTGGTAAAGGTGACATGGGGCGGGATGATCTCGATGTTGTTGAGCTGGGCCTGAATCTCCGGCTCGCGCTTGAAGCTGTTGCGCACACGCTCTTTGAAGTTATCCGTATAGCCCGACATTTCTTTGTGGGCACGCTCGTGGGCGATGACCGTCACGGGCAGCATGTATTGGTTGCCCAGCGCATGGCCGCGATGGTGGTCGGTGTTGATCAGGTAGAGAAAGGGTTCGCCCGGATATTCGTCCTCGATCTGTTCGCGCCAGTCGAGCGCCTGTTTGGGGATGAGGGGGGTGTCGACCAGGACGATCCCTTCTTCCGTATGGATAAAACCGGGGGTGCAGCCGCGATAGTGGTTGTTGATAAAAACGCCAGGAACGAGTTCCTCGCGTTCGCCCAGCCCTGTGACCCCGATGCGGACTGTGCTTCTGCGCCGTGCCATAGTCTTCTCCTATCCAACGCCAGCGGCGTAGCCTCAGCCTGGGCGCGCCGCACCAATTGCATGGCCGCAGTATAGGCCGGAGGGGCGGGGTTGTCAAAAGGCGTGGTTTTATGTAAATATGACATCTATCCCTGCGGCCAACCCAGCCGCAACCGCCGGGATATAACCGGGAGCTATGGTGATGACGGCAGCGGTGTATGCTAAACACTAATATGCCGCCCCGCGGTCTTCCTGCGCTGGTGGGTGTGCATGCTATAATAGCTCAATAGGGATCAAAAACGTTATGAGCACAACTAGTGTGACCGAGACGATTGTGACCGAAACCGTTGCCGGAGGCCGTCTAGCACCCAAACGGCTGGGGGTATTGACCAGCGGCGGGGATGCGCCGGGCATGAACGCCGCGGTGCGCGCCGTGGTGCGCGCCGGCATCAACCGCGGGGCCGAGGTCTTTGCCATCTATGAAGGCTACCAGGGCATGATCGACGGCGGCGACCGCATCCGCCCTATGGGCTGGAACGATGTCGGCGGCATTTTGCAGAAGGGCGGCACGGTGATCGGTACGGCGCGCTGCCAGGAGTTTCGCACGCGCGATGGCCGTCGCGTGGCGGTGCGGAACCTGGTGATGCGCGGCATCGACTGTCTGATCGTGATCGGCGGCGACGGCAGCCTGACCGGCGCGGACTTGCTGCGCCGAGAATGGCCGGAACTGCTGCAAGAACTGGTCGAGCGCGGAGAGATCAGCCCTGAGCAGGCGGCGCGCCATCATTTTCTGGCGCTGGCCGGGCTGGTGGGGTCGATTGACAACGACATGCTGGGCACGGATATGACGATCGGCGCGGACACGGCGCTGCACCGCATCACCGATGCGGTAGATGCGCTGACCAGCACCGCGGCCAGCCATCAGCGCGCCTTTGTGGTGGAGGTGATGGGGCGGCGCTGCGGCTATTTGGCGGTGATGAGCGCCCTGGCGACCGGCGCTGAATGGGTGTTGATCCCCGAAAGCCCGCCGGAGCGGGACGACTGGGAAAGCGAAATGGCGGAAGTCCTGCGCGAAGGGCTGCGCATGGGCCGCCGCGACAATATTGTGATTGTGGCCGAGGGCGCGCAAGATCGCCACGGCAACCCGATCACCTGCACCTATGTGCGTCAGGTGTTGGAGGATCGGCTGGGCGAGGATGTGCGTATCACCGTGCTGGGCCATGTGCAGCGCGGCGGTTCGCCCAGCGCCTATGACCGTATCCTGAGCACGATCATGGGCGTGGAGGCGGTGGATGCAGTGCTGGCGGCGCGCCCAGAGACTGAACCCTATCTGATCGGCATTCAGGACAACAAGTTGATCCGCCAGCCCTTGATCACCTGTGTCGCCAAGACGCTGGAGATCAACCAGGCGATCCAGAGCGGCGACTTCGCCAAGGCGATGCAGATGCGGGGACGCGGTTTTCAAGAGGCGTTTCGCATCTTGCGCAAGCTGGTGGGCGCGATGCCGCAGCCGGCCAAGCCGGGGCAGAGGCGGTTGCGGCTGGCGATCTTGCATGGGGGCGGGCCCGCGCCGGGGATGAACGCGACTGTGCGCGCCGCCGTACGTCTTGCCGTAGATAAGGGGTATCAGCCCCTGGGCGTGATGCGCGGGTTTCGCGGGCTGATCAACAACGACATCCGCGAGCTGGGGTGGATGAGCGTGACGGGCTGGGCGCCGATGGGCGGGGCCGAATTGGGGACAAGCCGCAAAGTGCCCGCCGACCGCGATCTCTATGCTGTGGCGCGTGCGTTGGAGGAAAACCAGATCGATGCGCTGCTGATGGTCGGCGGCTGGTCGGGCTATACGGCGGCGCACGCGCTGGTTCAGGCGCAGCGTACTTTTCCCTCATTCAACATCCCGATCGTCTGCATCCCGGCGACCATCAACAACAATATCCCCGCGGCGGATTTCAGCATCGGCGCGGACACGGCGCTCAACAGCATCACCGAAGTGGTGGATAAGATCAAGCAGTCGGCGGTGGCCTCCAACCGGGTCTTTGTGGTCGAGGTGATGGGGCGCTACTGCGGCTATCTGGCGCTGTTGAGCGCCCTGGCGACCGGCGCCGAGCGCGCCTATCTGCATGAAGAAGGCGTGCGGCTGCATGACCTGGAGCAGGATATTGCGCTGTTGATCGACGGCTTCCAGCATGGCAAGCGGTTGGGGTTGATGATCCGCAATGAGAACGCCAACCCGCTCTATACAACGCAGTTCTTGGCGGCGCTGTTTGAAGAAGAAGGGGGCGACCTGTTCGACGTGCGAATTTCCGTGCTGGGGCATCTGCAGCAGGGTGGCGATCCACAGCCCTTTGACCGCATCTTGGCGACGCGCATGGCGTCGCGTGCGGTCGAGTTTATCGACCAGGCCTGCAGCCAGCCGGAGGCAGAAGCGCCTGCGGTCTGTATTGGTCAGGTGAGCGGCGAACTGCGCTTTACGCCCCTGGAAGAGGTCATTCGCATGTCGGATGAGCGCTTCCAGCGACCCAAACAGCAGTGGTGGATGAAACTGCGACCCATCGCGCGCACGATGGCGCGGCAGGAGGTCGCGGCGCAAGCCGCCGCAGAGGTGGCTGGAGAAGTGCCAGAAGAGGTCGATAACGTGGTTTAGCCCTGCATCCGGCGGCCTATTGCCATTTTGATAGCGCCGGCATGCAGTTGGTGATATAGTGTACACAATCGTTTCAGGCCGAGAATCCGGCTGGACTCAAACAAAGGATGGTAAGGAGTCTTCACAATGAGGATTGGCATTCTGACTGGGGGCGGTGATGTACCCGGTCTTAACCCTTGTATCAAAGCAGTGGTCTATCGCGCGGTGGATGAGGGGCACGAGGTCGTCGGCATTCGCCGCGGCTGGGGTGGTCTGCTCGAACTCAATACCGACGATCAGGAAAGCATCGCGCATAACACGATCCGGCTGGATAAAAATGTAGTGCGCACGATTGACCGCACCGGCGGTACGTTTTTACATACCAGCCGCACAAACCCCGGCAAGGTTCGCCCCAAGGATGTGCCCGATTTTCTGAAAGACCCGGAACACCCCGACGCCGAGGCTAACGACCCGCGCCCGCGCGATTTCACCCCGCATGTGCTCAAGAACCTGGAATATCTGGGCATCGAACGGCTGATCCCGATCGGCGGCGACGACACGTTGAGCTATGGCGAACGGCTGCACAGCGAGGGTTTCCCGGTCATCGCCATCCCCAAGACGATGGACAACGACGTCTATGGCACCGATTACTGCATCGGCTTTAGCACGGCGGTGACGCGCAGCGTGCAGTTTATTCACCAACTGCGCACCAGCACCGGCTCGCATGAGCGCATCGCGGTGGTCGAGCTGTTTGGCCGCAACAGTGGTGAGACGAGCCTGATCAGCTCTTATCTGGCAGGTGTCGACCGCGCCATCATCTCCGAAGTGCCCTACGACCCCGAACTGCTGGCCGAGTTGGTGATGCAGGACAAGCGCGCCAACCCCAGCAACTACGCCATGGTTACCATCAGCGAAGGCGCGCACATGGTGGGCGGTAAGGTGGTGCAATATGGTGAGCAGGATGCCTACGGCCATCAGAAACTGGGCGGGATCGGCCAGATCTGCGGCGAGGCGCTCAAAAAGATCACGGGCGAGGACATCATCTATCAGCAGCTTTCGTATTTGATGCGCTCCGGCGCGCCCGACGCGCTCGATCTGATGGTGGCGGTCAACTATGCCAACTTGGCGATGGACCTGATCACGACCGGGGTCAGTGGGCGCATGGTGGCGCTGCGCGACGGAACCTACACCCATATCCCCATGAGCACTGTGACCAGCGGGATCAAGCGGGTGGATGTGGACGAGCTCTACGACGCGAAGCAGTATCGGCCCAAGGTGCGCAACGTGCTGGGCAAGCCGATGTTCCTCTACTAGGCGTGGCGCGTTCGCGTCTAGGGAATCTGTCAGCTATGGCCGGTCTGCTGAAGCGGGCTGATCTGGCCGTCTTCTGAATAAAGGGAAACGACTCATGATTCACGAATCCGTTTACGAATTGCGTAAGAACATGGTGGGCAGCCTGGGGGTCGCCCACGGCAAGGTTGAAATTTTGGACGCCGAAAAGCTGCGCCGCCAGGACATCGACGCGCTGGTGCGCGACGCGGTCTTTGGCAGCGAGCCGGTGAAGTCCTATGCGCGTTGGTTGATCTGGGAGGCGGGGCAGGCGCTGAATGCGCGTCCCGGCAGCATCCACGACTTCTATATTGCGCGCAGCCGCAACGAGTGGCAGGACCGCACCGTCCCGGCCATGAATCTGCGTTTTACGACCTATGACACGGCGCGGGCTGCGTTCCGGGCAGCGCGCGCCACCGACGCCGGCGCGTTCATCTTTGAGATCGCGCGCAGCGAGATGAGCTATACCGAGCAGAAGCCCGCCGAGTTCAGCGCATGTCTGATCGCCGCGGCCATCAAGGAAGGCTTCCAAGGGCCGATCTTTATTCAGGGCGACCACTTCCAGGTGAAGGCCTCGACCTATCAGAAGAACCCCGAAGCCGCTATCCAGGAGGTCAAGGACCTGATCGCCGAGGCGATCCCCGCGGGCTTCTGGAACATTGACATCGACACCAGCACGCTGGTGACGCTCGAACCGGAGTCGCTCGACGAGCAGCAGTATCACAACTACACGCGCTCGGCGGAGATCACCCAGTATGTGCGCAGCTTGGAGCCGGCAGGCGTGACCGTCAGCCTGGGCGGCGAGATCGGTGAGGTGGGCGAGAAGAATTCCACACCGGAGGAACTCGACGCTTACATCGAGGGCTATAAGAAAGCGCTGGCGGCCTATGGCGACTTGGCGGGGCTGAGCAAGATCAGCGTGCAGACAGGGACGAGCCACGGCGGCGTGGTGCTGCCCGACGGCACAATCGCCAAGGTGGCGGTGGATTTCGATACGCTCAAGGTCTTGGGCGAGCGCGCCCGCCAACATGGTGCGGGCGGCGCGGTGCAGCACGGCGCCAGCACACTGCCGGAGGAACTGTTTAACAAGTTCCCGGAGGTGCAGACGCTGGAGATTCATCTGGCGACTGGCTTCCAGAACCTGTATATGGATCACGCGGCCTTCCCGCAGGACTTGAAGCAGCAGATCTATCGCTTTCTGGACCAGGCCAGCGCCGACGAGCGCAAACCGACCCAGACCGATGCCCAGTTCTATTACAGCACGCGCAAGAAGGCGATTGGCCCCTTCAAGCCGGAGCTGTGGGGCATGGAGCAGGACCGGAAGGCCGCACTCTACAACGCGCTGGAGGCGCAGTTCAAGTTCTTCTACGAGAAGCTCAACGTGGTCAACACGCGCAGCCTGGTCGAGAAGATCGTCAAGCCGGTGGAGTATCACCAGCCGATGCCGGCATCGGCGCGGCGGGCGGGCGACGACCTGGGCTTAGCCGACTGACGGTACTGAGCAGGGTAACGCATAGAGCCGGGGGCCGATGCCTCCGGCTCTGTCATTGGACTCTATCATTGGAGAGGAAAGCGCCCTCGCGAAACGGAAGCTTAGGCCACTGCCGCTGCAAAGAGCGCCTTGAGATACCCAATCGAATAGGCCCACCCTGCCAGCTTGGTTGGCGTATCACCGGGAATCGAGGGGATGTGATCAGGGTTGATATAGCCGCTAAAGCCAACTTTCTTCAGTTCCATGAGGATCTTAAACATATTGAGGTCGCCGTCGTCGAGCAGTGTTTCTTCATAGCCGCCCGCGGTGGCAAGGCTGCCGCGCACATTGCGCATATGGCACATCAACAGCTTGCCTTTGCGGCCAAACTGGTTGATCTCGTCCAGCACCAGCGATGACCCGCCCGCCTCGGCGCGTGTGCCGATACAGTAGACAAAGCCTACCTGCCGGCTGGGGAAGGCATCCACCACGCGATGTAAGTTGGGGCCGCCAAAGGGTGTGTCCACATTGGGCGTGTCGGATGGGTGGATCGCCAGCTTGATCTCAACCTCCTCGGCAATTGGCGCCAAGTGTTCAAAGGCATAAACAAAGCGTTCCCACCAGTGGTCATATTGCTCTTTGGTCAACGATGGGCCGGGGTTCTTGGTATAGCCCATGCTCTCGCCGCGTGCTTGCATCCCGCCGCGGTGGACAGCACGATAGCGGGTCATGACATCTGGGTAGACATCCCCCGCCACACGTTGGCGCGCGATGGGCAACTTGGCCTGCCCATAGATGCGCAGCGCCTCACAAGCCCGATGAAGTTCCTCCTCGGCCCCTTCTCCCCCATTGATAAAGGTCTCGGTGAGGTCGGGAAGGGTGACCCGGTTGATCTCTAGGCCAAAGGAACGAATGCGTTTTCGTAATGCCTTTATTTGCTCTAAGTCAGGCACACCTGTTTCCTTGACACCCGGCATCTCTTGCCAGCCGCCAAAGTCCAGCGCATCGGCCCCAAACGCCGACATACCTTGCAGATAGGTGTCAGAAAGCTCTGCATGGTGGGTAAAGACAGAGACACGAAACATGGTTCCTCCTGGGGGAAATACGTGCGTGGATGGTTGGTCGCGCTGATTGCCTACAGCTTGCGCTGATCCGGTGGGGGTGAACCCACGAAGACAAAGACCAGGTCGTTGACGTTGGTCTGCGTGGGGCCGGTGCGCAGCAGGTCGTGGGTGGCGAGCAGGAAGGGGTAGGCGTCGTGGCGGCGCAGATGATCTTCGGCGTCCAACCCTTGGGCGCGCCCGCGGCGCACCGTGCCGCCGTCGACCAGGCCGCCGGCGCTGTCGGTAGGGCCGTCGGTGCCGTCGGTGGCGAGCGAGACGACGGTGATCGCATCTGTGGCTGTATCATCCGTCGCCGTATCGGCGCTGCTGTCGAGCGCCAGGGCTGCGGCCAGCGCCAACTCTTGGTTGCGCCCTCCCATGCCGCCGCTCTGGTTCAGCGTGACCGTGGTCTCGCCGCCCAGGATCAGACAGGCGGGCGGGGCGACCGGCGCGGCGTGGGCCAGGATTTCGCGCCCCAACGCCACGACGACCTTGGCGACTTGGGCGGCTTCGCCCTCCAGATAGGTGGTCAGCAGCAGCGGGTGATAGCCCAGGCCGGCGGCGCAGGCCGCCGCGGCTTGGGCGGCGACGCGGTTATCGGCCACCAGCACGGTCTGGCTGCGCGCGAAGACCGGGTCGTCTGGCTTGGGGGTATCGGGCAACTGGCCGTCGCGACCGAGTTGGAGGCGCGCCAACACGGTGTGGGGCAGGCGGTTTTCGAGGTCATAGCGCCGCACGATCGTCCAGGCGTCTTCCCAGGTTGTGGCGTCGGGCACGGTCGGCCCGCTGGCGATCACGTCGAGCGGGCTGCCGACGACATCGCTGAGCGCCAAGGTCAGCAGGGTGGCGGGGGCCGCGGCGCGCGCCAGTTGGCCGCCCTTCAGGCTGTCGCAGTGTTTGCGCAGGCAGTTGATCTCATGGATGGTCGCGCCGGAGGCGAGCAGGGCATCGGTCATCGCCTGCATATCGGCCAGGCTGATCCCCGGCGCGGGTGCGACTAGCAGCGCCGATCCACCGCCGGAGAGCAGCGCGATCACCAGGTCGTCCGGTCCGGCATCCTGGGCCAGCGCCAGGATGCGCTGCCCGGCATCTACCCCGGCGGCGTCGGGGCGCGGGTGCGCTGCCTCGGCGATCTCGACGTGCTGGGTGGCCGCGCCGTGCCCGGTCTTGACCACGACCAGCCCCGCGGCGATGCGGTCACCCAGAACCGATTCGACCGCTTGCGCCATCGGCGCGCCGGCCTTGCCCGCGCCGATCACGAGTACGCGGCGAAAGCGGGCCAGGTCATAACGCCGGCTGCCGGCGATCAGGGTGTCGCCTTCGCGGCGCAGAAAGGCGCGCGTGGCGTGATAGGGGTCCACCGCGGCCAGCGCCGCCTCCAGCACCGCCACGATGGGCCGGCGCACGTCTGGGGCCGGCGTCAGGATATCGGGCAGAAAGGCCATTAGGTCAAGAGGA
>QEUY01000060.1 GCA_003577365.1 Chloroflexota bacterium
AGTTCGCCGGGCAGGTCGGCATCCAGTACACGCCCACGCTGACGCTCTCCACGGACGGCCTGCAAAGCGTGCAGTGGTTCGCCCAGCCGGACGGCTCGAAGTTCGATAGCAGCGTGCCGGTAGACACCGTCGCGGCGGCAGTCGAGGCGGCGGGCAGCGGCCAGCCGGTCGCGGCGTGGCAACGGCCCGATCCCTTCGGCAGCGCGGAATATACGCCGTGGCGCAGCCCGGACAACATCATCGAGATGGAGCACCCGTCCACGTGGACTGCCGAGGCGAACGTGCGCGGCGGCCCGCTGTCCTATTTCTTCATCCAGCCCGGCGTGGACGACACCGGCATCCCCACCAGCGGCACACAGCCGGCGACTCGTACTCCCCTCCCCACTTGGGGCGCAGGCAGCTATGCCATCTATGTGGGGCTTTATGCTCCCACCGCCGGCGCAGTCAGCCTGATCGGGCCGTTCAACGGCTGGCAGCCGGGCCGCTATGCCCTGGCGCGCCATGCGTCGGGCTGGTGGCAAGGGCTGGTCTGTCTGCCGCCGGGCTGCCATGCCTACCGCTTTTGGGCCGAAGGCGGGCCATTTGGCACAGGCGACTGGCTGCCCGACCCCGAACAGCCGGAGCGCAGCGAGAGCGGCTATGCGCTGGATCACAGCCTGCTCTGTCTGCCGGAGCCTGCCCCATGACGCGCTGCCTTGTGATGCGCCGTCTGCTGCGGCTCGGCGTGGTGGGGCTGCTGCTGGCGGTGGGCGCGCTGATCTACACACAACTGCTGCCCCAGCGCGGGCCGCTGCGCTGGGATGAAGCGGTGCATGCCTTCAAAGGCCTGGTGATTGCCCACGACCTGGCGACCCTGGACGGGCTGAGCTTTCTCTTCGACAGCTACCGCCAGGTGCTCTATCCGCCGCTGCACTCCTGGCTGGTGGCGGCGGCTTATCTTGCCGCCGGGCCGAGCGTGACCACCGCCATTACGATCACCCTGGCGCTTTTTTTGATCGGCGGCGGCGTGCTCTATTTGGCGGGCGGACAGGTGCGCCCGCAGGCGACGATCAACTGGGCCGGCGCGGTGGCGGCGCTGCTCTGGCTCACGTCGCCCGCCCTGGTCGAATACTCGGTGCAGACAATGCTGGAGGTGCCGGGGCTGGTGGCGCTGGCCGTCGCCATGCTGGTCTTTCTCAAGCTCCTGGCCGAGCCGGACGCGCCGCCGCGCGAATATAGGCTCCTGGCCGCGGCCATCGCCCTGACCTACTTCGTGCGTACCCCCTACGGCATCATCCTCATCCTGGCCGTGGGCATCACGCTCTTGGTCGAAGCGCGCGGGCGTATTCACCACCTATGGACGGCGCGCACCTTCTATCTGCTGCTGCCGCTGGCGTTGGTCTTTGCCATCTGGTTCGCCTACCCGGCCAAGCTTGGCTCAACCTGGACATGGCTGGTCAACTACCCCGACGGCGTCGACGACCCCTACAGCGCCGAAGGCTGGCTCTATTACCCCCTGGCGTTGGTGCGGATCGCCGGGTCGCCCTGGCTCTTGGCGCTCTATCTGGCCGGGATGGTCTATGCGCTGGTGGAGCGCCGCCCGGGGCCGCGCTTCCTGGTGATCTTGGCGCTGGTTCAGGTCATTGTCGGCGAATTTCACCAGAATAAGCAATCACGCTATCTTTTTCCGGTCCTGCCTGCCTGGTATCTGCTGGCGGGCAACCTGCTGGCGGGCGCAGGCGCATGGCTGGCGGCGCGGCGACCCAGCACGGCGCGCTGGGCGGGAAGTCTCCTGGCGCTGCTGTTGGTCGGCCAGTCGGCGCTGCTCTTGAATGGCGCGCTGCACAAGACACGCCCCGCCCGCCCCGACCCGCTGGGCGACTATGTGATTCAAACGCTCCAGACGCAAGGCCCTGCTACCCGCACGCTGGTGATCGGCAGCATGGAGATGAGCCACCCCACGCCCCCCTTTCTCGACTGGCGCTTGGTGGCCGAGCAGGCGATCCTGGCCGCACCCGCAGCCGGTTCCGCCGCCCAGATCGACGAAGGGCGCAAGCTGGCCGGGATGCTGGCGCGCCTGCCGCTGCCGCAAAAACTGGCCGCGGCGCTACGGCGCGTCCTGACCGGCTATGACCAGCCGCAGCGCGTGCGCACGCTCTACTTGGGGCTGCCCCGCCGCGCCTCCTATTCTCAGGGCGCACGGCCCGCAGCCGCCTTTGTGCAGGAGTTGATCCGCGCCCAGCAGATCGACCAGGTCATCCTCATCACGGCCACGCGGCCCCAGGCCCGCTACCCGCGCGATCTGCTGGCCCCCGGCCTGGAAGCGGCGGGCTGGCAGCGCGTGGCCGGTGCGACCTTTGACACGCTCGTCATGCAGGTAGAGGTCTTTCGCCGCGCCCCCTAGGCGCGCCCCGCACACGATGCTGGAAATATTGCTTGGCAAGCACCGCGCCCCATGATACCATTCCCCCAACAGGCGGAATCCGACCTGTCGCACCGGCCCAGGCTCCAACCTGAACGGGAGCGGCCTAGTTCCAAGGTGTCCAGCTGTGCACCGCGAATATCATCGCTGGTATAGCCCCCGTCTACAGCGCGACATGGAGCTTTTGATCCATGGGCACGCTGGCGCGCGCGTCTTGGTCTTTCCCACCAGCCAGGGCCGCTTTTACGAGTATGAAGACCGCGGGATGGTCGACAACCTGGCCGACCAGATCGAGAACGGCTGGCTGCAGCTCTATTGTGTGGACAGCGTCGATGCCGAGAGCTTCTACTGCCGCTGGGCGCACCCGTCGGGCCGCATCCAGCGCCATCTGCAGTACGAGGCGTATATCCTCGAAGAAGTGCTGCCCTTGAGCCGCGCCAAAAACGACAACCCGTTCATGATCGCGCATGGCTGCAGCTTCGGCGCGTACCATGCGCTCAACATCGCGCTGCGCCATCCGCATCTCTTTGGCCGCGTGCTGGCGCTCAGCGGCAAATATGACATGAGCAGCTTTTTCGACGGCTATCACGACCAAGCGATCTACTTCAACACGCCCAGCCAATATGTGCCCAACCTGCACGACCCGCAGCAGATCGACGCGCTGCGCCGCCTGGAGATCATCCTGGCGCTGGGCAACGCCGACCCCAACCTCGAAAACAACCGGGCGTTGAGCGGCGCGCTGTGGAGCAAGGGCATCGGCAACGCGCTGCGCGAATGGGAGGGCTGGTGTCACGACTGGCCCTATTGGCGGGCGATGGTGCGCGCCTACATCGGCGGGGCCTAAGAGATTTCACCGCAGAGGGCGCAAAGACCGCAAAGACCGGAAAAGGTAGAAAGAGCAGAGCCATCATTGTAGGGGCGGTTTCCGGGGCCGCTTGTGGCGCGCCCGCTCTGCCCAGTGTCGCATGAGGGTCATCTAGGTCCAGCAGGCCATCAACTTTACAGGAGCGGGCAATGGCTGAGGCAAAAAACAACCTAAAAAAAGTGGGGTTGATCGTGGGCCGCGAGTGGAGCTTCCCCCCGGCCTTCCTCGAAGAAGTCAACAGCCGCGACGCCGGCGTCGTCGCCGAATATGTCAAGCTGGGTGGCACGCGCATGAACGAGCCATGCCCCTATGCAGTGCTGGTGGATCGCATCAGCCATGAGATCCCCTACTATCGCACTTATCTCAAAAACGCCATGCTCCAGGGCGCGTATGTCATCAACAACCCCTTCTGGTGGAGCGCCGACGACAAGTTCTTCGAGGCCAGCCTGGCAACGCGCCTGGGCGTGACATCGCCCAAGACGCTGGCGCTGCCTATGAAGTCTTATCCCGAAGGCGTGGTCACCGAGAGCCTGCGCAATCTAGAGTATCCGCTCGACTGGCAGGCGATCACCGACTATGTGGGGCTGCCCGCCATCCTCAAGGATGCTTGGGGCGGCGGCTGGCGGCATGTCTACCGCGTCGACACGATCGACGAGCTGGTCCACGCCTATGACCAGACCGGCACACTCTGCATGATCTTGCAGGAGTTTATCGAGTGGGATCAATATGTGCGCTGCATCTGCGTCGGCCAAGATAACATCATGCCGATCAAGTATGACCCGCGCGAGCGGCGCTATTTGGTGGAGCATAATCACCTTGCGCCCGACCTGGGCGAACGCATCGTGCGCGATGCCCAGACGCTCAACCGCGCCCTGGGCTATGACATGAACAGCGTCGAGTTCGCCGTGCGCGACGGCGTGCCCTATGCGATTGATTTTATGAACCCCGCGCCCGACATGGACATCAACAGCATCACACCCCACTATTTCGAATGGGCCGTCAAGTCCATGGCCGACCTCTGCATCGAGATGGCGCACAACCCCAAGCCACAGCGCGAGGAGCTGCGCTGGGCTAGATTCATCGAATAGGCACGGCCGGTTGCGTTTCTGCACAATACCGCCTTTGGGCAGTGCCATGAGCTATCCATGAACCTTGGAACTGTCGACCTGCTGACGCCAAGTGTACGCACGGGTGATGCCACCAGCCAGCATACCTTTGACCTGGCCCGCTTGTTGGCAGACCAGGGAGCGCGCCCGCGTATTTGGTGCAGCCGTCCTCCCAGCAGCCCACTTCCACAGGACATACGCAGCCTGGTACGCGTGGCCCATTATGCGGACTATCCGCTCGATGCCGACTTGACGATCCTGCAATATCCCATATGGTTTCCGCTGGCCGAGCGCTTCCGCCAAGTGCGGGGTACGGCCATTTTTTGGTATCACGGGGTAACTCCCCCCGAGTTTGGCATCACAGCGGCAGGGCGGAATCAACTGGTCAATGCGCAGTTGCGCACAGAGCTTGCCTGGTTCGCACATTTGGCAGTCACAGCCAGCCCTTATACAGCCGGCGAACTGCACCGCCACGCAGCGTATCCCCAAGAACGCATCCGCGTGACGCCCTTGAGTGTCGATACCGCCCAATTCAGCCAAACGCCGGCAGCGCCCGAACTTGCTAAGTTGCGCAGCCGCTGGAAACTGACGGGCAAACAGGTGCTGCTCTATATCGGACGTCTCGCCGGCAACAAACGCATTGACCTCTTGATCGACGCGCTGGCGCAGTTAGCCCCGCGCTATCCTAACCTCCACCTACTGATCGTGGGCAGCACCGCCGGAGATCACGCAACCGTCCGTTTGCATGCCCAGTTGCGGCAGCAGGCCGCGGCGCGCGGCGTAGCCGCACGGGTCACCTTCACCGGTAAAGTCGATCAGGTAGACAAGTATCTGCATCTTGCCGACATCTTCCTCTTGGCAAGCCAGCATGAGGGGTTTGGTGTACCGGTGGTAGAGGCGATGGCAGCAGGTGTGCCGGTGGTCGCAAGCGCCAGTGGCGCACTCCCCTGGGTATTGGATGCAGGCAGCGGCGAGAGCGCAGGGCTGCTTTTTCCCCCAGGGGATGTAGAGGCGCTGGCCCACGCCATCGAACAACCTCTCACCCAGCCGGCGCTGGCCGCGACCTTGATCGCCAGAGGCCGTATCTTGGCCGAGCGCTATAACCCGCTGCGTTTTCGCGGACGAGTGTTGGCCATTCTGGAGGAAGCGGGCGAACTGGCGCGCCAAGGCGCTGCACCGGCTATCCAGCGGCAGACGCCGGCCCTATCGCAACGGGCCGATATCGCGCTGCGCTCTTATCAGGTTAGATCGCGTCTGCCGCTTGTGGGGCGGCTCATCGAATGGCTTCGCATCAACGCCACAACTCATCTCAGAGAAACCTATCTCGATCGGATTATCGAGCAGCAGGTCAACTTTAACCGGCTGGCCGCGCAAGAACTCACCGCTCTGCAGTGCGAGATCGCCCAGCTACAAGCTCAAGCGGAGGAGTTGGGTCTGGCCCGCACCCCGGAAACAGGCGCGGACGAATCAACTTAGGTGGGCGCTTTAGACGATCGCCAAATGCCCCTTGTCTGACGTCTGTCGGCGGTCGATCAGCTGCGCATAGAGGGTGCGCACTCGCCGGGCCACAATCGGCCAGGTGTAGTTCTCCAATACTTTCTGTTGTCCCTGCGCCCCCATACGCCGTCCCAGCGCTGGGTCGTCGAGCAGCGTCAAAATCGCCTGTGCCAGGCTGTCCACGTGCGGGAACTCAAACAGCAGCCCATCTTCGCCCTCGGCGATGACCGAAGGGATGGCCGCGGCGCGTGCGCCGATCACGGGTTTGCCGCCCGCCCAGGCCTCGATCAAGGCAATCCCGAAAGACTCCTGAGTGGCCGTGTGAACGCAGACATCGGCGGCGGCCACAAGGTGGGGCTTTTGGGCCTCGTCAAAGCTGTCCACAATCACGACCTGCGCCTGCTGCTCTGGCGGCAGCGACTGGATCTCACGTTCAATCGCGGCGATGTAGGGGGTGCGCCCCCCAGCCAACAAGAGACATGTATCAGGCCGTTGCCGCCAAACCTGCTGCATGGCCGCCAGGAGGAGATCAAAGCGTTTGCGCGGTACAAAACGCGCCAACATGATCACCACAGGCCGGTCCTGCCAGCCAAGAGCCTGCCGGATCGGCAGGCCATCAGCCTCGATAAAACGATCGGCATCGACCCCTGCGCCGACCACATGCACCTGTTCAGCGGCAGCGCCGCGCGCGATCACATAGTCCCGCTCAAAGCCTGTCAGGGCGATGTAGGCATCGGCCCGTTGAATGGCGCGATAGATCATAGGGCGGTCAAAGCCCCATACATCGTCCGTGTGCAGTGCCCCCAGCAAGACCACAGGGATGCCGGCCCGCCGCGCGCCTGCGAGCGCATCGTACATATGGCGCAGCGGGAAGGCGGTAGCAAAGACCACATCGGCACCGCTGGCGGCAACCGCCCGGCGCAGCCCAGGCACGATCGGACCATTTTCCCAGGTGCGGAACCAGTCGTTGTAGGGCAGGTGCAGCCGGTAGGTAAGACCGGCTGCTGCTTGGCGGACCAGGCGCAGGCGGTTGAAAACGGGAAAGCGTTGGACAGTAACGCCGTTGATCGTCTCGATCCCCGCCGGCAGCGCCGGACAATCACGACGGTGAAAGAGATCCAAACTCTCGGCCACTGTTGTGAAGACGGTGACCTGGTCGGCATAGTGGGCCACCAAGGTCTCTGAAAGCTGCTGGGTGAGCCACTGAGCGCCCCCCAAAGAGGGGGCATAGCTGTGGACGACATGCAAAATCTTCATACCGCTTGCTTCCGAACGAGGCCGGAAAAGGGCCGCCAGAATACGAGGATGGCAAGGATCAGCCCGGCTGCACTGCTGACGATTGCGCCCAGCTCAAAGCTGCGAGGACGATAGGCGAACGTAATGGTGTGTGCGCCGCTCGGCATGATGACCGCACGGAACGCATGGTTCGCCACCCAGATCGACACCGGCTGCTCGTCAACCCAGGCCTGCCAGCCTGGCATAAACGTATCGGTCAGCACAAGCAGGCCGCTGACCGGTGTCTCCACCTGCATCTGAACATAACCTGGCGTATGCACGGCGATGGTAACCGGAGGGGAGGTCGCGGGAGCCTGTGCCGGTTCCAGCCAACCATGCGAGGCGCTTTCGAGAATGACCTGACGCCGGAAGTCAAAGCTTGGGTCGCGCAAACGCGCCAGCGATTCGTCCGCCGAATTTACCGTAATGGCCTGGTAGACCATGAAAGCACGCGGCCAGACATTGCGATTGCGATATAGCAGGACAGACCCCTCCTGGTCAATCGCTTCCCAGCGGCGCTCGTCCTGAGGCTGCTCAGTCAGCAGATATTTGACATTGAGCAGGTCCAGCAAAGGGGAATCGGCCGCGGTGAAAAAGATATGGAAATGGATAGGGTAAAAACCGGGCAAGCCGGCCAGCACTTCGACATAGCGCTGGAGCGCCATCGGGTCATAGCCGCGCACATCTTCCAGACCATAGCGCATGGCGCTGTTCGGGTTTAGAATCGCGCCGGTAGCGAAGACGCGGAACAGCTCCGGGTCACCCTCCAGACGCGCGATCAATGCCGGCTTGCGCTCCAGAAGCGCCGGGTCCAACGCCGGGTTAAAGCCGTACCCCACCCAGAACAGATCGATCACGACCAACAACAGCGTGGCATAGAGCATGGGGCGCGCAGGAAGACGCTGGGCCACGATCCACATCAGCGCCACCAGCACAGGCAGAAACATGGCCGGGGTGTGCAGTGGGTTATATAGGCTGAGCTTGGCAGCCTGGCGCTGCATGACAAGGTCATAGTAATACGCCAGCGGCTGCGAAAAATAGGGAGTCCCCCAATGGGCCTGCATAAATGCCCGGCCCGACTCGATCAGCTCCTCCTCAAAGATGGCGAAGCCGGCATAGGCTGCGGCCGTCAGCCCTGTGGTGATGGCGGCAAAGAGCAAAAGCAGGCGAGAGATCCACCGCCGGAGCCTGACGCTGCCGGCCAGCCAGTGGTCCAGCCCTGCACCGGCCAGCACGGCCACGGCGAAGACAAAGATCACGCGCAGCCGGCCCGGCGCTGCCACATTGAAAAAAGGCAGGAAATTCACGCCATTCGCCAGCGGCAGGCGCAGCCCCACAGCCAAACTTCCCACCCCCAGCAAGGCCCAAAGCTGCAGCAGACCCCGGTTGGGTGTCGTTCGCACACGCAGCGCATAGAATGCCATCGCCAGCGCCAAGGCCAAGGGCAGAACCCCAGCATAGGCAGTCTGCTCCACCGAGTTGTGATTGGGATACCAGTAGCTGTTGTCCGCCTCCCTGCCGAAAAAGCGCGGCAGCAAGACCGTGATTGCCGTCGGCCACTCATGATAGTCGAAAAACAGACGACGCAGCCAGCCTGCCCCCGCCGGGTCGGTCGCGTCCAAGCGTGCGGCCAGCGCCAGGCTGTGCGGCAGCGCCTCCACAAAAGGCAGTAAATGCACACTCGCCAGCAGCAGCCCCCAGGCCGCGGCTCCCCACACAGGCACAAGCTGCCGCAGGGCGCGGCGGCCTGGGGATAGCAGGATGGCACGCAGCGTCAGATAGAGCAGCCAAACGGCTGTCAACTGGAACGAGAGTTCAGGATGTCCCCCCAAAAGCTGCAAACCGACGGCCAGCGCCGACGCAGCCAGCCAAGCGCGTGATTGTGTGGCGAGCAGCCGTTCGCCAGTATAAAGCATCGCCGGCAACCAGACCATGACATTGGCATGGGGATGTCCCAGCCAGACCACCACCGGCCCGCTGAGCGTAAAGGTGAGCATACTCAGCGTCGCCCCAGCCGTCCCGAGGCCGATGGCACGCGCGTAGAGCACCATAAAGACCCCTGCGAGCGCCAGATGCAGAAAGGCCACCCAGCCATAGGAGGCATGGAGCGGAAAGAGCAGCCGCACCAGATCAAACGGGCCAAAGACGCCTGCTTGCCCATTGCCTAGATGGGGCTGCCCCCCGTTGACATACGGGTTCCACAGCGGGACGCCACCCGCCTGCAGCATTTGCCGGGTATAGGCGTGCCAGGGGTAGAACTCATTGATCTGATCGGCGAGGATGGGGTTGGCCGGGTTGACAAATCGCGCCGGGGCCAGCGTGCGCCAGAGCGGGTCCACGGCAAATGGGATATCCGCCGGCAGCAGGATTCGTCCGCCAAACAGCGCCGGCCAGAGAAAGAGCAGCAGCACAGCGATGAGCAAAATAAAGGGCGGCAGATGGGGCCGGGGGTTCATCTGGCGTACCTGCCGGGCGCGGCCGCTGCCTGGGCGCTTTGATAGATCGCCGCGGCGGCATCCAGCGCCGCGCTCTGTGAAAAGTCGCGGCGGCCCACTGTCTCGGCGGCGCGGCGGCAGCTTTCATATCCGTCACGCAGCGCGATCAGCCCGGCGTACACAGCCTGTGGCGTCACACTGTCTACCACTACGCCGCAGCCTGTCTTGGCGACGTAATCGGCCATGGGGATCGCGCGGCTGATCAGGACTGGTTTACCAGCGGCCAGCGCATCGAGCAGAGAATGGGGAAAGGACTTGACTAGGCCGGGGCGGGTGGCAAGCAGCGCCGCCGCATGGGCGCGGGACAGCACCGCATTCATGTCCGCCGGCCCGTCGATCACCTCTACCTGTGCGCCTATTCCTGCCGCCGCGACACGCGCCCGGATTTCGTCCACCAACACGCCGCGCCAGAGCAGAGTCAGGTGCAGTTCAGGCATCTGCTGCGCTACGGCTAGCAGCGTGTCGAACCCTTTGCTAGCAAACTGGGCAGGCGTCCACGGCGCAGACGCCACTACCACGCGCAAGGCAGCGCCCACTGCCGGCGTCAGAGGATGATGGGTGAAGCGGGTCGTATCAATGCCCGGTCGCTGCAAGTGCACATTGTCAAGGCCCCAGGCCTGCAGGCGCGCCAAGCTGCGCGCATCCGGCACGGC
>QEUY01000061.1:2500-11847 GCA_003577365.1 Chloroflexota bacterium
GCCATGAAACGTGAGGATGGCCCAGCGCCCCTCATGCGCGGCCTGCTCCGCCAGCCCGATCAAGTGCGCGCCCGTCAGCCGCTCACACGGCCACGACCAGAGATACCCAAGATCACAATAGCGCGGGTCATTGGCGCGCTCCCCGCGCCCACGGCCCGCTATGCAATGCTCCAGCACCAGCGGCACATAGCTCACCCGCGCCGCGCCCTTGCCCAAGAAAGGCTGATAGCAGGGATAGGCAAACGACACCACGCGCGGGTTGGCCTGCACCGCCGCCAGCCGCCGATTGGTTTCGGCCAGTTCCCACGCCATCTCATCCCAGCTCATTTCCTCCAACGCACGCCGGCCCGTATCGGCAATAAACGCAAAGTTCTTGGAGCAGGGATGGTTGACGGTGTGATTGCCGATCTCATGCCCCTGCGCCGCCGCCTCTGACCAGCGCGCCAAGTTCTCGGCATCATGCTCGCGCGGGTTTACATAGAAAGTGGCCTGGATACCATGCCGGTTCAGCAGCGGCACGCCTATCTCGAACTGCGAACGCATCCCGTCGTCGAACGTGAGCGACACCGCGCCCTGATATCCCGCCGGCCAGACAGAGTGCATCTCGACCACGCTGCGCCTACCCCTCAATTTGGGCCAAGTCGGCCAGGATTAACTGTAGCTTTTGCTGATTCAAGCCTGACTCAGGGTAGGTCGCCACCTCGCCCAACGTCATGTACATCGCCTCATAGATCTGCGGATGGTTGGTGGCCCCCGGCAGATGGCGCTCCACCACGGCGCGCGCCGCCGGGTTTGCCAAAATGTCTTTCACCAACGAGGCGCGTGTGAACGCCATGATCGCCCCCTTTACATATATTCATTAACACCGATTCAAGATAACACCGATTCAAGATGCGTGGCCCGATGCGGATCGAGCGGGCTAGACCTGGGCGCAACCGCCACTCAGACACCTGCGCTCGCGGCCTATTATACCGGCGCAGCAGCCCTGCGCCAAGCTGTCTCACACCGTTTGACAGCCCCCTACACTTACAGTATCGTGAAGCCCTAAGCCCAAACCTCGACCTAGTTCAACCTCGACCTAGAGAGAATCTACATGTCCGAGCAAACCACCCTCCGCAGCCGCGCCTGGTTTGGCCGTCCCGACCAGCTCGGCTTTATCCATCGCAGTTGGATCAAAAACCAGGGCCACCCGGATCAAATGTTTGACGGGCGGCCTGTGATCGGCATCTGCAACACCTGGTCCGACCTGACCCCCTGCAACGCCCACTTCCGCATCCTGGCCGAAATGGTCAAACGCGGCGTCTATGAGGCGGGCGGCTTCCCGCTCGAATTCCCCATCATGTCGCTGGGCGAGCCGATCATGCGCCCCACGACGATGCTCTATCGCAACCTGGCCGCCATGGATGCCGAGGAATCGATCCGCGCCAACCCGCTCGACGGCGTCGTCCTCCTCGCCGGCTGCGACAAAACCACTCCCTCGACGCTGATGGGCGCAGCCAGCGTCGACCTGCCGACCATTGTCGTCTCCGGCGGCCCCATGCTCAACGGCAAATTCCAGGGCCGCGACATCGGCTCCGGCACCGACACCTGGAAATTCACCGACGATCTGCGCGCCGGGCGGATCACCGAACACGAATATGCCGAGGCCGAGTCATGCATGTCGCGCAGCGATGGGCACTGCATGACCATGGGCACGGCTTCGACCATGGCCTGTATGGTCGAAGCGCTGGGACTCACGCTCCCCAGCGGCGCAGCCATCCCCGCGCCCGACTCGCGCCGTCGCCGTCTGGCCCATCTTGCCGGCAACCGCATTGTAGAGATGGTGCATGAAAACCTCACCCTCTCCAAGATCCTCACCCGGCAGGCCTTCGAGAACGCCATCCGCATCAACGCCGCTGTCGGCGGCTCCAGCAATTTCCTGCTGCATCTGCTGGCGATCGCAGGCCGGGTCGGCGTCGACCTCACCCTAGAGGACTTCGACAGGCTGGGCAGCCACATGCCGCTGCTTGTCAACCTGATGCCCTCGGGCAAATATTTAATGGAAGACTTCTACTATGCCGGTGGCCTGCCTGTTGTGATCCAAGAGATGAAAGACCATCTGCATATGGATGCGCTGACCGTTACCGGCAGGACCGTGGCCGAAAATACGGCAGGCGTCACCTGCTATAATCGCGATGTCATCGCCTGCATCGACAACCCGATCCAGACTGAGGCCGGGATCGTGGTGCTGCGCGGCAACCTGTGCGAACGCGGCGCCATCGTCAAACCGTCGGCGGCATCGCCCGAACTCCTGCACCACCGCGGCCGCGCCGTCGTCTTCGACACCATCGAAGACTATCATGCCCGCATCGACGACCCTGATCTGGACGTGGATGCGACCTGCGTGCTGGTGCTCAAAAACGTCGGCCCCAAGGGCTATCCCGGCATGCCCGAAGTGGGCAACATGGGCGTGCCCAAAAAGCTGCTGCTGCAAGGCGTCAAGGACATGGTGCGTATCTCCGACGGGCGCATGAGCGGCACAGCCTTTGGCGCGGTGGTGTTGCACGTCGCGCCCGAAGCCGCTATCGGCGGCACGCTGGCCCTGGTGCAAAACGGCGACATGATCGAGCTAGACGTCTCCAACCGCCGCCTTCACCTTGACGTGCCGGAGGACGAACTGGCACGCCGCCGTGCTGCCTGGGTCCCGCCGACCACACCCCACGCCGAACGCGGCTACCCCCGGCTCTACGTCGAACATGTACAGCAGGCCGATCAAGGCGTGGACTTCGACTTCCTCCAAGGCCAGTCAGGAGCGTATATCCCGCGCGATTCCCATTAACCGGCCCAATCAAAATGCCCCGGCACAGATGGCCGGGGCATCTTCCCCTCCTCAAACTGACAAGCAAACTACGCGCGACAAGCGCCCGCTACTGGCCCGCGCCTTGCATGATCACGCCGCACGCAATGCGGTCGCCGCTGTTGCCCGACGGGTCCGTCATCTGATCGTCGGCGTCAGCGTGGATCACCAGCGCGCTGCCGTCGGCATCAAACAGCGAGCTGTCCCCCTCCCCCAGCGTGATCAGATCGGTCGTCGTATCATAGGTGGCGCTGCCGTCGTCGGCAAATTCGATGTTCGGCAGATCCCCTGCGTGCGGCCCGTTGGCGTTGTCCAGCCCATGCTGCGCGCCGGTGGGGTTGAAATGGCCGCCGGCTGCCGCAAAGTCGGGTGTGCATGCGCCGGTCTCATGGATGTGGATCCCATGCGGGCCGGGCTGGGCGTCGGTTAGCCCAGTGACCTCGACGTGGATCTGCACCGGGCCGTCACCCGCTTGGGTGAAGGTTGCCGTGCCCACCGTATCGCCGGTGGCGTTTTGTAGCTCCGCTGTCGCCGACCGCTCGCCCGCGCCTGCCGCACCCGTCGCCTCTGTGCCGGTCATGCCCTCTGTGCCGGTCATCTGCTCCGTCCCGGTCATTTCTCCAGTGGAGGTCATTTCTTCAGTGGAAGTCATCTCTTCGGCGGAGGTCATCTCTTCGGTGGAAGTCATTTCCTCCGTACCCGTCATCTCCTCTGTACCGGTGATCTCCTCAGACGGCGCAGCTTCCGTCGTAGCGGTGGCTTCGACCGTTGGCGCCTCCGTGGGGACCTCAGTCGCGGCCGCAGGAGGCGGTGATGACGTTCCGCAGCCAGCCAATACAAGCACCAAGCAGGCTAGACAAAGCATCACATAGCGCACAGTCAGGCTCCTTTCTGATCAACCCATCACACGATTCTACCCGGGCCGCAGGCGGCTGACGCCCCGAACAGACTCCACGCCATCTCTCCAAGGGAAAATGCTGCCTGCCGCCATCGCACAAACAGACCGTTCGAGTATTGCACCCTTGCTGGGGCTGCGCCCCATACACCGGCAGATGGCCGAGATACGCGCTGAGATATAGACAGTCCGGCGCTATATGCCCCATGGCGCGCGAGGCTGTGCGCCGGACATGTATCGCGTATCGCCGGGCCTCTCAAAGCAGCGTGCCCTGGCAGCAGGCCGCCAGGGCACAGGTACATCTCTGTTCACAACCTTCAGTTTTCAGGTTACCGCCAGGCGTTCCCCGGCCGGCGTCTACTCCACAGTCACACTTTTCGCCAGGTTGCGCGGCTGGTCCACATCCGCGCCGCGGCGCACCGCCATCTCATAGGCAAACACCTGCAGCGGGATCACAGACAAAATCGGCTGCAGCAGTTCATGGCTGCGCGGCACGGGCAAGATGCGATCCGCCTTGTCACGAATATAGGTATCGTCGGCATGCGCCACGGCCAGCACCGTGCCATGCCGCGCCTTCACCTGTTCAACCTGGCTGATCATCTTGTCATAGACCCTATCGCGCGGGGCCAGCACCACAGTGGGCATCTTGGCGTCGATCAGCGCGATTGGCCCATGTTTCATCTCCCCTGCCGGGTAGCCCTCGGCATGGATATAGCTGATCTCCTTCAGCTTCAGCGCCCCCTCGCGTGCCACCGGGTAGTGCATCCCGCGCCCTAAATAGAGGAAATTGTGATAGGTGTGGAACGCCTCGGCCAGTTGCGCATACAGGTCGCCGTGCCAAGCGTCCTCCAGCAACTGCCCGGCCAGCCCCGGCAGCGTCGACAGCGCATGGATGATCTCGCCGCGCTGTGTGGCATCCAGCGTACCGCGCACTTGGCCGAGATAGAGCGCCACCAGCAGCAGGTCGGTGACCGACGCCGTAAAGGCTTTGGTGCTCGCCACCCCGATCTCCGGCCCCGCCTGCATATAGACCACGCCATCGCAGACACGCGCCGCCTGGCTGCCCACCGCGTTGACAATCGCCGCCGTCAGCGCGCCCTGCTCACGCCCTTCGTCCAAGGCCGCCAGCGTATCGACCGTCTCGCCGCTTTGCGTAATCGCCAGGATCAACTGGTTGGGGCCGATGACCGGCTGCCGATAGCGGTACTCGCTGGCGTAATCAACCTCCACCGGCAGCCGCGCCAGCCGCTCAATGTAGTACTTGCCGATCAGCCCTGAATAGTAGCTCGTCCCGCAGGCGACGATTGTCACCTTCGCCAGCTTCTGCGCCTGAGCCTCGCTCAGATTTAACGTGTCCAGCAGCACCCGGCTCTCGGCAAAGTCCAGCCGGTTGCGCAAGGTGTCGGTCAGGCTGCGGCCCTGCTCGAAGATCTCCTTTTGCATAAAATGGCGGTACTCGCCCTTCTCCGCCGCCATCGGGTTCCAGTCGATCGTCGTCACCGGCTTGGTCAACGGCCTGCCCGCCAGGTCGGAATAGCTCGCGCCCGACCGCGTCACCACCGCCATCTGGCCGTTGTCCAAAAAGACCATGCGCCGCGTGTGCGCCAGGATCGCCGGGACATCGCTGGCGATAAAGGTCTCTCCATCGCCCAACCCCACGGCGACCCCGCCCGCATTGCCCAGCCGCGCCGCCACCATCCTATCTGGGAAATCCTGGCACAACACGACAATCGCGCTCGGCCCCCGCAGCTCCTTGAGCGCGCCGCGCACCGCCGCCACCAAGTCGCCATGGCAGCCGTCATGATAGAGCCGGTGGATCAGATGGACAATGATCTCCGTATCGGTATCACTCTGGAAACAGTACCCCTCTTGGCGCAGTTGCTCGCGCAGCTGTACGAAATTCTCCACGATCCCATTCTGCACAACCACAAACTTGCCGTCAGGGCTGCTGTGCGGGTGCGCATTGCGCTCGCTGGGCGCGCCGTGCGTCGCCCAGCGCGTATGCCCCACCCCTACCGAACCCGTCACCGGCGACCCCTCTAGCACCTCCGCCAAATTCGCCAGCTTGCCCACGGCGCGGCGCACCTGCACCGCGCCCGCGCCGTCGATCACGGCCAAGCCTGCCGAATCATAGCCGCGATACTCCAACTGGCGCAGCCCCTGGATCACAAAGGGGGCCGCCGCACGTTCGCCAATATAGCCGACAATGCCACACATGATGCTGCATCCTTTCCCCAAAGAAGCAGGATGGCCGCGCCGCAATCGGGAAGCCGCCGCGCAGCGCGCTCGCGCACACTCGCGACAACCGGCCCTGCCCACGCCGGCCAAAGGGATTTGGTCACTGCGATGATGGGTTTCCACTGCCTGGCATGTCTGTTCCGCACGTTGCCGCGCGGGTTTCAACACCGGCTTATCCAAGGTGGATTGGGGAAAGATGTACCAGAACCGGGCGGCTCTGGCGTGGGCCGGTGGAAACGGCCCAGGGGCATCCGCTGATCTTTCGATTTTCCCGGCGAGACTCCCCACCGGTTAGCTCGGCACCGCTGCCGAGAACCCCTTCCTCGTCACCCATCGGCCGCTTGCTGCCGGTCGATGGGCCATGCGCTCTCTTTCCCAGAGTTCAGGTCTTGCGCTAACGCCTCCTTTGCACACTCCCATTCACCGGATCGTCCGGTTCCGCTCTACACGCTGCACTATAACAGCCTTTGCCCGCCGATGCAAACCGCCGCAAACCGCCAAACCGCCGGATTTCGCCGGTGTTGACGAGCCAGGCTCTTCTTACCTATAATCCGCACAAGACAGGAAAAGACATCGGCAGCCGACTGCCCCGATTCCACCCCACGCCCCGGCGGCGCAGGAGACCGTATCGTGAAATATCTCAGCCTACTACGCCACGGCAAAGCCGAGCGCCCCGAGGGCTATGCCGGTGACAGGGCGCGCCCCCTCACCTCACGCGGGCAAAAAGACGCCGGCTTAGTCGCCGACCTGCTGGCACGCGCCGACCCCGTACCCGACTGGGTGATCAGCTCGCCCGCGCAGCGTACACAGGAAACCGCCGAACGGGTCGCCGCCGCCTTGGGGCTGAAGCATGCCATCATTTGGGAAGAGCGCGTCTATGACGCCGCCGCCGAAACCCTGCTCCAGATCTTGAGCGAGGTCCCGCCCGAAATCGAACATGCCGTGCTTGTCGGCCACAACCCCGGCCTCCAGGAACTGGTCTCCGGCCTCTGTGCCGGCGCACCCGACCGCCTCAACGTCAGCATGGCGACGGGGGCGCTGGCCTACCTTGAGCTTGAAATCTTCTGGTGGAACCAGATCCGCTGGGGCTGCGGCGCGCTGCAACTGCTCGTCAAACCCAAACTGCTGCGCGAGTAGATCACTCAACCAACCCTGGCTCGATCAGCCGTAGTTGACCACCGCCCCGGCGGCGCTGCCGACACCCGCGGCCATCACCGCCGATACCGCTTCCAACACACGCTCCACGTCCTCGCGCGTCACCTGATAGTGCAGCACAGCGCGCATCCGCCGTGAGCCGGAGGCATTGATCAAAATCCCCCGCTCGCGCAGCCCTGCGGCCAGACCGGCGGGCGTCATCGCTTCATCTGCCAGCCGGAAAAAGACCAAGTTGCTTTCCACGGTCGCCGGGTCGATCTCGATTCCCGGTATCTGTGCCAACCCCTCGGCCAGCCGCTTGGCGTTGGCATGGTCGTCGGCCAGCCGCTCGACCATCTCCGTGATCGCCACAATCCCCGCCGCCGCGATCACGCCCGCCTGGCGCATCGAGCCGCCCACGACCTTGCGGTTGCGCCGCGCCCGGCGCACAAACTCCGCATCGCCGGCGACCACCGACCCCACCGGCGCGGCCAACCCCTTGCTCAAACAGACGCTGACGCTGTCCGCCTCCTGCACCAGCCGCGCCGGCGACACATTCAACGCCACGGCGGCATTCCACAGCCGCGCGCCGTCCACATGCAGCTTCAGCCCGCGCCGGTGCGCCAGCGCGCCCGCCGCATCCATATAGGCCACCGGCAGCACCCGCCCGCCGCAGAAATTCTGCGTATTCTCCAGGCAGATCAGCCGCGTGATCGGCTGATGCTCGTCGTCCACGCGGATCGCCGCCTCCACCTGCGCCAAGTCGAGCGTGCCGTCCGGCTCGTTCGCAATCGTAAACGGGTGGATGCCGCCCAGCGCCGCCGCGCCGCCCTGCTCCGACCGGAAGATGTGCGCCGCGCTGCCCAGAATCATCTCGTCCCCGCGCCCGCAGTGGCTCAACACCGAGACGAGATTCCCCATCGTGCCGCTGGCGACAAAGACCGCGGCCTCCTTACCCAGCATCTCGGCGACCATCGCCTCCAGCCGGTTGACGGTCGGGTCCTCGCCATAGACATCATCGCCCACCTCCGCCGCGGCCATGGCACGGCGCATCGCCTCGGTCGGCTCGGTCACCGTGTCGCTGCGCAGGTCAATCGTATATCCGTTCTTCTGCATCCCCATTTCGGCGCTCCTGTCCGCTTCTGTCCCTTAATTGTCTGATCCCGCCTGGTGCAAATAGCGTTCCATGGCCGCAAACAGCCGCTGCATATCCGCCTCGGTCACCTCGCCCATATGCGCCAGGCGGAACGCCTTGCCCTTATAGATGCCATACCCGTTTGAGATCTCCATCCCATCGGCGGCCAAATGGCGGTTCATGTCGTCGATGTCCACGCCGCGCGTGTTGACCACATTGGTCACGGTCGGCGAGCGGTAGCCCTCCTCTGCGGCCAGTTCAAAGCCCTGGCGCACCGCCCAGGCCTGCGTCATCTCGGCCAGCCGCCGGTGGCGGGCATAGCGCGCTTCCAACCCTTCAGCGAAAATATGGTCGAACTGCACGCTGGCGGCGCGCATCAAGCTGATCGCCGGGGTCGAAGGCGTCGTGTTCTTGAGCAGTGACTTCTCCAAGTTCAGAAAATCGAAATACCAACCGCGCCCCTTCACCGACTTCGCCCGCTCCAGTACCCGGTCATGCACCGCGCAAAAGGCCAAACCGGGCGGCAGCGCCAACGCCTTTTGCGACGAAGTCAACATCAAGTCCAGGCCCCATTCGTCAAAGGGCAGCCGCGTGCCCGCAAATGAAGAGACCGCATCGACCATCACCAAGGTCTCTGGGCTGATCTGGCGCACCACCGCCGCGATCTCGCCCACGGGGCTGGTCGCGCCGGTGCTGGTCTCGTTGTGTACCACCGTGATGGCGTCGACCGGCCCTTGGGCCAGCGCCTCCTCCAGCGCCTTCGCCACCACGCCGGGCTTCACCGCCGTGTTCCACTCGACATCCACGCGCAGCGCCGCTTTGTCACAGCCTTTGGCCGTCTCATGCCAGCGCTGGCTGAACGCACCGTTGACAAAGTTGAGCACACGCCCGCCCACGGCGTTGCGGATCGAGGCTTCGTGCAGCGCCGAGCCGGAGGCCGCCACGATATAGACGCGATAGCGCGTCTCAAACAGCGCCTGCAGTTGCGCCTCCAACTTGGCAAACAGCGCCTCAAACTCATCGCTGCGATGCCCGATCATCGGCGCTGCCTGCGCCGCCAGCACATCGGGCAGCACATCGGTCGGGCCAGGGATAAAGAGCCGTTGCGC
>QEUY01000062.1 GCA_003577365.1 Chloroflexota bacterium
CCCGGCAGCGGGTCGATATAGGAACCGGCGCGGCGCGTATAGGCCGCGAGCTGCGGGATACCGCCCTCAAAACGCTCCGGGTCCAGCAGCACAAGCAACTGGCGCACCGCCAGAAACTTCATCCAGCCGATGTAGTCGTCGTAATAGGCGTGTTCGTGGTTGCCTTCGACGGCAATGCAGGGGATGCCGGCGGCGCGCAGCCGCTCCAGCCCGACGATAGCCTGGTTCAGCGTCAGCGCGTCGATCGACCGCTTCTGAAACAGGTCGCCGGCCAGCAACACAAAGTTCACCTTTTCGGCGATGGCCGTGTCGATGACATCGTGAAAGGCTTGGCCGAAATCGTTGAAACGTTCGCGCAGGTTATATTGCCGGTAGCCCAGGTGGCAGTCGGCCATGTGCAAAAAGCGAAAACGCATGCGGCAGCTTTACTAGGGAGTTCTCCAACAACGTCCGGCGCAGGCGGGCGTCCTCGACCTATCAGCGATTGTCGGACAAGAACATGCTCAAGACCAGGCTCACGATGCTGACGACAATGCCGCCGAGCAGCGCCGGGAGAAAGCCTTCCGTGCCCAGACGCCCGCCGGTCAGCCAGCCGGTCAACATCAGCATCAGGGCGTTGATCACCAGCGTGAACAGCCCCAAGGTCAGCACGTTGATCGGGCAGGTCAAGATCGAGACAATGGGCTTAATCAGCGCATTGACCAGCCCAAACACAATGGCGACCAGCAGCAGCCCGCCCACATTCTCGGTGAGCGTCATCCCCGGCACAATAGAGGCCGCCACAAAGAGCGCGACGGCGTTGATCACAATGCGGATGATCAGGTTTGTCATCAGGCTCCCCTTCAGGGTGAGTCAACGATGGATAATGGATGCCCGGCCTTCACTCTTCCCCCACCTTGCGGCGCAGGGTCAGCAGCGTCTGCTGCCGCCGGAAGCCGAACTCTTGGCAGGCTTGCAGCGCAGCCGCGTGATCGGCGCTGACCGTCAGCCTCACCGGCCAGCGCGGGTAATCCTGCAGGGTCGCCAGCGCCCACTGGATCAGATAGGCCTCGCAATCGCCATAGCGTTCGGGGCGCACCCACATCTCCAGTTGGTGCGCGCCGCGCCAGCGTTCGGCGGTCAGCACCAGCGCCGCCTCAAAACGCCGCGTGTTCTGGATACAGCGCCGGTAGATGCGTCGCCGCCCCAGGGTGCGCCAGAGCCACTCGGCAAACTGCGCCTCCGGCGGAACCTGAAAATCGCTGCGCCGCAGCGAGCGCCACCACTGCGCCTGGGCGTTGAGCTGCGCCGTCGCCAGCTCATAGAGCGCCTGCCATTGGTGCACCCCAAAGCTGTAGACGCCGGCGCGCTTGGCGGGCATCTCCACCGGCAAGACACGGTCGAGGCGCAGGTCCACTGTCCCGCCGACTTCCTCAAAACCCAGGTGGGTATAGAGCGTGCGCGCCACGGTGTTGTGATCATAGACCTGCAGCACAGCCCAGCGCCCACCCGACTCGGCGATATAGTCTAGGGCGCGCGCCATCAACCGCCGCGCAATGCCGCGGCCGCGATAGTGCGGGGCCACGGCCACATTGGCGATCTGCCAGCGGTTGCCATACTTGTCGGCGCGCTGCACGGTGATGTTGCCGACGATCTTGCCATCCTCCAGCCAGACAAAGCCGTTGAAGACATCGTCGAAATCGCCCGTGCCGCGGCTGAGCAGCCGGATCAACCCGCTCAGGTGGCTCATGATCCGCATCTCGCGCAAGGCTGCCTGCCCGCGCGGGTCCAGCTCCTGGGTAAAGGCATCGGCGATCAGTTCGGCCACAGGGCGCAGGTCCCGGCCCAGGTCAAAGGGCCGAATCCCCGAATAGATCTCCTGATGAATCCGCCCGGTAGCGGCGTTGATGGCTGCCATCGCCTGATGGGGTCCCCGCCCTACTGCGCCACGCGCACAAGCGCCGGGCGCAACACACGCCCCTTGTACTCATACCCGGCGCGCAGCGGCGCGATGATATCGCCGCTGGGCACCGACTCGTGCGGCTCGCTGGAGACCGCATCATGCAGCGTCGGGTCAAACGCGCCGTCTGTCGAAATCCGGGCGACGCCTTGATCGGCCAGGACATCCAGCAGCTTTTTCTGAATCTGGCGGAAGCCTTCCAGCCAGGCGGCTTGCTCTTGGCCTTCGGCGGCGTTGCCGGCAGCACTGTTGCCGGCGCTCGCATTCTGAAACGCCAGGTCAAAGTCGTCCAGCACAGGCAGCAGGCGCGCGATCAGCGCGGCGTTGGCGCGCTCGGTCTCCTCCGCAAGCTGGTTTTCCAGCCGGCGCCGGCTGTTCTGAAACTCGGCAGCGGTGCGCTGCAGCCGGTCGAGATAGTCGGCGGCCTTCTGTTCAGCCGCGGCCAGCTCGGCGCGCAACTGCTCGATCACCTCAGCATCGCTGGGCGCAGGGACCTCCGCCTGTGTCTCGGCTTGCGCCTCAGCCTGCGCCTCTGCGGTTGTCGCGGGTGTGGTCACCGGCGTCTCGCCTGTCTGTTTCTCGTCACTCATCCCCAAAACCTCGCTCTCGTCGTCTCGCGTCCCTGGCCGCGCCGGCGCTACTCCTGCCCGTGCGGCCCGTACATCTCTTCCACCATCTCGCTCATCAACTCGGCCACATAGCGCACCGCGCCCATCGTCCGCCCATAGGACATGCGCAGCGGGCCGATAACGCCCAAAACGCCGGTGGCCCGGTCGATCATCCCATAGCGCGCCAGCACCAGGCTGATGTCGCGCAGCTCGGCGATGCGCCCATCGCCGGAGATCACCACCTGGATATCGTCCAAGGTCGGGTACTGGTCTACCACCTGTTCCAAGAGCGACTGCTCTTCAAAGACCTGGACGATCCGGCGCACATTCTCGCCTTCGGCAAATTCGGGCGCGTCCAAAATCTGCATCAAGCCATCGCGGTAGATCTGCCCGCCCGCCTGCTGGTCGGCGTGTTCCATCAGGTCGACGACCAGCGCCGCCACCTGGCGCGCAAAGGGCGTCAAGACGCCGAGCTTCTGGCGCATCGCCGCCGCGGTCAGCCCGCTCAACTGGTCGTTGAGTTCGTTGCTCACCCGGCTCAGTTCCGTCTGTTCCAGCGGCTGGCTGAGGTCGAGCAACTGCTGTTTGACCGTTCCCTCTTGCACCACCAAGATCAACAGCACCTTGACGCCGTGGATCGCCACCAGTTCTAAATGCTTGTAGTGGCTCATGGTCGTGCGCGGGGCCGTGGCCAACGCCGCGGCCTGGGTCGTGCGCGCCAGCACCGAGGTGCTCAGCCGCAGCCATTGGTCAAGCTCCTGCCGCGCCATGGCAAACTGCACACGGATATCGCGCCGCTCTGCCGAGGGCAGTTCGGCTACCGGCATCAGATGCTGCACATAGTAACGATAACCGGCATCGGTGGGCACGCGGCCCGCGCTCGTATGGGGATGGGTCAACAGCCCGGCGCGCTCCAACGCCGCCAGGTCGTTGCGGATCGTCGCCGGGCTGACGCCCAGGTCATAGTGCTGGGCGATGACCTGGCTGCCCACCGGCTGCGCCGTCTGCACATACTCCTGTACCACAATGTGCAGCAGCCGTGCCTGGCGCTCGCTCAGTTGGACTTCATCGCGGTTCATCCGGTCCACTCCTACACCCAACGGCCTACCCCATCCCGCGGCCGCTCAACCGCCCCGCTCAATAGGCGTTGCGATTGGTGCCAAACACCCACTGCACTACCGTGCGGATCAAGATCTTAAAGTCTAGCGCAAGTGACCAGTTTTCGATGTACCAGAGATCATATTTCGTGCGCTCGATGATCGACGTGTCGCCGCGCAGACCGTTCACCTGCGCCCAGCCGGTGATGCCGGCCTTCTCACGATGGCGGTCCATATAGCGCGGGATGCTCTGGCGGAACTGCTCGACATAGACCGGGCGCTCCGGGCGCGGCCCCACCAAGCTCATATCGCCGATCAGCACATTGATCAACTGCGGCAGTTCGTCCACGTTGAAGCGCCGCATCAGGCTGCCCAGCTTGGTGCGCCGCGGGTCGTCGGGCCGGGTCCAGCCGGGGCCGTCCAACTCGGCGTCTGTACGCATCGAACGGAACTTGATCATCTTAAACGGCACGGCATCCAGCCCCATGCGCTCCTGAATATAAAAGACCGGGCCGGGGCTGTCCAGCTTGACCAGCAGCGCCATGAGCAGCAAAAACGGGCTGGCGACAACCAGCGCGATGGCACTCAAGACGATATCTACGCCGCGCTTGAGCGTCAATCGCCAGCCTTGCAGCGCCACATCGCGGATCGTGAGCAGCGGCAGCCCGCCCAAATCGCCGATCCCGACCTCGCTCGCCATGATCTGAAAAACGTCGGGGAAGACGCGGATGCCCACCTTCTCGCGCTCGCACAGGCTGATGATGCCCACCAGCTCTTGGTGGCTGCTTTCGGGCAGCCCAATGATCACCTCGTCGATGTTGTACTGCTCGATGACCCAGGGAATATCGGCCAGCGTGCCCAAGACCGGCACGCCCAGCAGCTTTTGCGTGCGGTCGCCCTTGGCGTGGTCGATAAAGCCGATCATATGATAGCCAAGTTTGGGGTTGAGCACGATCTTCTGCAGCAGCATCTGCCCGACTTCCCCCGTGCCCACGATCAGCACGCGGTCGTCGCCCACCCCCTTGGCCTGGGCTTGCCACTGAATTTGTGCGTGCAGCGTCCGCGCCACGGTCAACAGCCCGACATTGATCGCCGCGGCAAAGATGATCAGCGACCGGCGATATTCAAAGTCCGGCAGCCCCAAGGTCAGGAGCGCCACCGTCAGCAGCGTAGCAAAGAGGTTAAAGAGGACGATCTTATAGAACTCGTCCAGATGGCTCACCGGTCGCCGCCGCTGGTACATCCGCTGCACAAAGAAGATGCCGATCAACACCGGCGTATAGACGGCGGGCAGCGGCCAGAACTCCCAAAACGGCCCAATGCCCACATCGGGGTTGGCGTCGAGGATGGCGTGGGAAAGATAAAACGAGACCCAGGTCACCCCCCCGTCAATCGCCAGCAGCGCCAACACAAACAAAAACTGGGCGCGCTTCATCAGCACGGGCCTGTGGCCGCGCCGCACCCGGTGTTCAGGATACGATGTCGTCTCGGTCAGACTCTGCTGCATATGGTCTTTGCGACGAAATTTCCTGGGTGCGCTCCCCTAGGGACTGTCTACCCCTGTGCGCGCCGGCGTGGCAGAGCGTATGGTTGTGCGGTCTATCGCACCCGGCTGGGGGTCATCCTCCGGCTCCGCGCAGAAAGCCCACAACTGGCGGGCGACGCTGACGCCCCCCTTGAGCGCGATCCCCAGCGCGATGGCGCGGTCCACCCACCAAGCCGTCTCGGCGCGGTAGTGCTTGCGATAGAACAGCCACATCGCTTCGTGAAAATCGATCCGGCTCTTGCTGCTCTGGCGGCTGGCGGCTTCCTTCACATGGGTGATCTCGACCTGGCCGTTGTACCAAATCTCCCAGCCTGCATCCTTGATGCGTTTGGCCCAGTCCAGGTCTTCGCCATACATAAAGAAACGCTCGTCCAACAGCCCCGCGTCTTCAATCGCCTCACGGCGCAGCAACATAAATGCGCCCACCACCGCATCGACCGGATGGACGGCGTCTTCGGGCAGATATTCCAGATTATACTCGTTGAAGCGGCGGCTCTTGGGGAAGAGCCGGCTCAGCCCCACCATGCGATAGAAGCTGACCTGCGGCGTCGGGAAGCTGCGCCGGCAGGCGCGGTCGAGCGAGCCGTCGGGCCGGCGCACGCGCGGCCCAGCCACCCCCACACGCGGCCGCTCCTCCACAAAGCGCACCATCGCCTCCAAGGCCGCCGGCGGAACCAGCGTATCCGGGTTGAGCAAGAGCACAAAACGCGGCAAAACCGGCGCACCATCGCCTGGTGTGCCGGCGCAAAACCCCAACCCGCGCAGCGCCTGATTGTTGCCCGCGCTGTAGCCGATGTTCGTGCGGTTGACGATCAGCCGAGCTTCTGGAAACTCGGCCCGCACCATCTCGGCGCTGCCGTCGGCGCTGGCGTTATCCACTACATAGACCACATAGCGCAGCGCCGTCTGAGCGGCATACACCGAGCGCAGACATTCGCGCAACAGGTGGACCGTATTGTAACTCAAGATCACGATGGCAAGGTCCAGCTTGCCTTCTGTCTCCAACCGGCGTTCGATGGGCAGCACCTCGCTCCGGTGTTCGTTCATGCACCAACTCCATAGCCATACGCCCGCGGCGCAGACCGGCGGCAGATAGACCTCTGAAATTGTAGCACAGCCGAGCGACCGTGGTCAAAGTAGGGGCGATCTTTCCCTCTTGACACGCCCTTGACCGCGCAGCGGCGCGGCCCGAAATGCAAGCAACCTGCCCGACACAGCCCCCCCTGCGGGTGCTATAATGACGCGATAGAACCGATTCGACGACCAATTTGACGATGGACACCACACGCACAAGACAACCCTGGCCCGCCGCCGGCGCTGCCTGCCAACATTCGCACATGGCCAAACAACTTCTCATTGTGGACGACGACAGTCTCATGCGCCGCAGCCTCTCGGCCACCTTGGATCAAGCGGGCTATGCCACACGCACCGCGGCCAGCGCCGCCGATGCGCTGCACGCCGTGCATCTCGAACGCCCCGACCTGGTGCTGCTCGACATCGGACTGCCCGACATGGATGGGCTGGAAACGCTGCGCAGCCTGCGCGCCGTAGCCCCTACGCTGCCCGTGATCTTTGTCACCGCACGCCGCCGCGAGTTGGACGAGATCGTCGGGCTGGAACTGGGCGCCGACGACTACATCACCAAGCCGTTCGACATGGACGTGCTGCTCGCCCATGTGCGCGCCGTGCTGCGCCGCGCCGCCCCCCCAGAAACCAGCGCCCAGCAGGAGCCGCTCACCGTCGGCAGCCTGCGCATCGACCCGGCAGGCCGCGTGGTCAGCCTCGACCAGCGTACGGTGGAACTGGCCCCGCGCGAATTCGACCTGCTCTTGCTGCTCGCCCAACATGCCGGCCGCGTCGTCAACAACGACGACCTCTTGGCGCAGGTCTGGGGGCCGGAGTGGATCGGCGAAAGCCAAACGCTCTATGTCCACATCCGCTGGCTGCGCGAAAAACTCGAAGAGAACCCGGCCCACCCACAGCGCATCCTCACCGTGCGCGGGGCCGGCTATAAACTGGTCGCCGCCTAGCCTGCACGCCGCCCCTGGGAGCCATCGTATGTTTCGCAGCCTCAAGACCCGCCTCGCCCTCAGCCACGCTCTCCCCGTGCTGCTCTTTGTGGCGCTGCTCGGCATGATCTTGCTCTATCAGTTGGAGCGCGTCTACTTTCTCGACAACCTCGCCATCGAACTGGCCGCCCAAGGCGCGATCATGGCCTCCTTTCTGCGCGAAGACCCGATCCTCTGGCGCAGCCCAGACCTGGCCCAATATGCGCTGGAGCAGCTTCAAGAACGCGTCACCGCCCAACTCATGCTCGTCGACGCCTCCGGGCGGGTCATCGCCTCCACCTGGTTCGACAACCCGCTGCCGGCCGGCGCGGTCGCCGATGCCCCTGTGGTGCTGGCAGCGCTGCAGGGCGACGCCACTTGGGAAGTGAACGCCAACGCCGGGATGGCAGACCAAGTGCTGGATGTCGCCGTCCCGGTCAGCATCTCGACCGGGCGCATCGTCGGCGTGGTGCGCCTCGGCCACAGCCTCGAGGAAATCCAGCGCCGCGTCGCGCCGCTGCGCCAGCTCGTCTGGGTCACGCTGGGCGCGGGCGCGGCCCTCTCCATGCTCCTGGGGTGGGTGCTGGCGCAATCGCTGGCCGCGCCGCTGCAGCGGCTGGCGACCGCCGTCGCCGGCTTTACCCCCACCGCCCCCTATGAGGCCGTGCCTGAGACCGGCCCCAACGAGGTGCGGACGCTGGCCTCGGCCTTTAACCGGCTCAGCGCCCGGCTGGTCGAACTGGAACGCTCGCGCATGCTGCTGCTGACCGGCATTGTGCATGAGTTGGGCCGCCCGCTGGGCGCGATCAAGGCTGCCGCCCAGACGATCCGCAACAGCCCCGACCATGACCTGGCGGTTGACCTGGCCGCCGGCATCGACCACCAGGTCAATCAACTGCGGCTGCAAGTCGAAGACCTGGCGCTCTTGGGCGAGATGGAACTGCAAGACCCCGTCTTTGTCTATGAACCAGTGGACATCGCCGCACTGCTGGAAGCACAGTGCGCCCAATTCGCCAATGCCGCCGCCGACAAGCAGATCACGCTGCGCTGCAAACCCGACCCGCTCCTGCCGTTGATCCAAGCCGCGCCCAAACGCCTCAACCAGATCATGGACAACCTGCTGCACAACGCGCTCAAATACACCCCGCCCGGCGGCCAAGTGACCGTCTCGGCCCGGCTCGCCCCGCCCCAGGACGGCGGCCCACCCCAGATTTGGGTCGAGGTCGGCGACACTGGCCCCGGCATCGCCCCCGACGAACAAGCGCATATCTTTGAGTTCTTTTACCGCAGCCCGGCCCAACGCCGCATCCACCAGGGCATGGGCATCGGCCTGGCCCTGGCCCGCCAACTGGCGCTGCGCCATGGCGGCGATCTCTCGGTCACCAGCACCGTCGGCCAGGGGTCGACCTTTACCCTGCGCCTGCCCGTCCGCCCCGCCGCGGCGGCTGTGCCCGAAGCGTGACGCGCGCGCCGGCGTGCTTGAGCTTTTGGGAGACAGACCTTTTCGCATGAACCATGACTCAGATCAGCCTGCTCACCTTCAACGCCTTTGGCATCCTCAACTGGGACACCCCCTTCCGGCTCCGGGCGCTGGTGCATAAATTGAACGAACTGGCCCCGGACATCGTCTGTCTGCAAGAAATCCACCAGCATTACTTCCGGCGCATGATCGTCAGCGGCGCGCTGCGCTATTCTGCCGCCATCTACGAGCCAATGCTCTACCGTCCCAAGGGAGGGCTGCTTACGCTCGCCAAAGCGCCCTTCACCACCACCCGCTTTCACCTCTATCAAGAGCAAGGTCGCTGGGCGTCACTCAACATCATGGACCGGATGCTGCGCAAGGGCATGCTCTTCACGCATCACGAATACGCAGGTCTGCGCATGGTCGTGGTCAACACCCACCTGATCGCCAACTACGCCGCCAACTACATCAAGGGCAGCCCGGCGGCGGCCCTCCAGGCGAGGCAACTGCGCCAGTTGGCCGATGTGGTGCAGAACCTGCCGCGCGATGTCCTCATCTTGGTCATGGGCGACTTCAACATCCCGCGCCACTCCTGGCTCTATGACGAATTCCTCGAACGCAGCGGCATGGAAGACACGCTCAGCGGCGACCAACGCCCTACCTATCGCCCCCTGCCCGGCGTCCCGGCGCGCTATGCGCTGCCCATCGACTTTGTCTTTGTACGCCGCCCGTCCGCGCCCGCCCTCGCCATCCACAGCGACCTCACGCTGGACAAGCGCCTGCCGCTGGTCGGCAGCTATGTCAATTACCTCTCCGACCATCTGGGCATCCTGACGACTGTGGCCTGGACCGACGCCGCGCCGCCTGCTGCCGAGGATGCCTCCCCAACTGCACCGGCAGATGCCACTACAGACGCCACCTCACATTCATAAGATATTCATAAGCATAAGACATTCATAAGCCATTCTTAAGATTGCCATAGGTTTCCCTTAAAGACGCAGGACGACCCTTGTCCTACAATGAGGGCGAATCGCCAAGTGCAGTGTAGCTTGCGGCGTGGCGCCAAGACCCGCCGCTCGACAAGTCTTGAGGGAGTGTATCCATATGCGTAAGAATGTGATCTTCGGAGTCGCCGTGCTGCTGCTGGCGCTGTTCTTCGGAGCAGGGCTGGCCCAGTGGTCGAAACCGAGCGTCTCTTGGGCAGCGAACAACCGGCCCCAGTTGGTGACCAATGCACCGGCCAGCGCCGCCCAAGAAGCCATCGTCGGCATCATGCCGACGCAGGAAGTGCTGTCCAAGCTCTATGACCAGATCGCGCCGTCTGTCGTCAACATCCAGGTCACCGTGAATGAGCCGGTGAGCGTGTCGCCGCAATTGCCCATCCCCGGTTTTCCCTTTGAACTGCCGGGCGACCAGGGCGCCCCGCAACCCCAACAGGGCGAGGGCAGCGGCTTTATCTATGACAACGACGGCCATATTGTGACCAA
>QEUY01000063.1 GCA_003577365.1 Chloroflexota bacterium
GGCCAGATGACGGGCGAGTTTGAGTTCAACCGCCAGGCGATGTTGGCGAGCGTGGGCCGCGCCGCGCAGCATGTGGTGGACGGCTATGACCGCGAGGCTGAATCGCTCAAACTGGCCCAGGAGGTGCAAAAGGCGATCATCCAAACCGCCGCGGTCGAGGTGGGCGCGCTCGGGCTGGGCGCGCTGCTGGTGGCGCTGCTGCACACCACCCTGCTCGACGTCACGGGCATTGTCGGGGCAGGCGCGATTGCCGCGCTGGGCCTCTATGTTCTGCCCTACCGCCGCGGCAAGGTCAAGGCGGAACTGCGTGAGCGCATCAACGCGCTGCGCGGCCAACTGGAGGCGGCGTTGGAAAAACAGTTCGAACGGGAATTGAACGCCGGCATCCGGCGCATCCACGAGGCGATCGCGCCCTACACACGCTTTGTGCGCGTCGAACGCGAGAAACTGGAAAAGCTGGAGGCCGACCTGGCCGCGGCCCAGCAAGAGACGAGCGCGCTGCGCCATGCTGTGCAGGCGTTGGGCGCGGCGGAGCGGGCCGCATGAGCGACAGCATCAACGGCAGCACAAGCAACGGCGCGGACGACAATCCGGGCGGCACGACGAACGGCACAATGAGCCACGTCATCTCGCTGCTGCCCTTGGCCGCCGAGCATCACGTCGCGGCGCTGCAGCAGGTCTATCGCGCCGCGCCCGCCTATTGGCAGATGTACCATTTGCCCGCCGCCCCCGCCGGCCAGGCCGCATGCGACCTGGAAGCGGCGCAGGAGACGCCGGGCCGCCATCTGCTCGGCATCGTGCGCCGTCTGGTGGCCGGCGACCCCACGGCGGGGGTGGAGATGGTCGGCGTGGTGGACCTACGGCTGCACTGGCCTGCGCCGGATGTGGTCTACATCGGCATGATGATGGTGGCCGAGCCGTACCAGCGCCAGGGCATCGGCCGCGAAGCATGGCGGCTGGTGCGCCCCTGGCTGGCGCGCAGTGCCCAGATGAAGACGGCGCGGCTGGGGGTTGAGCAGTTCAACCCCGGCGCGCTCCGCTTCTTCCAACAGATCGGCTTCACCCTCACCGGCCAGACCGACCGCGTGCGCTCCGGCCAACGCTGGGTGCGGCTGTTGTATATGGAGCAATCTCTTGTCGAACCGCAAACAGATTGATACAAGCGCGCATGACGACTGCCGTCCTTTGTCCATATCTGGGCGCCTCAGTTGAACTGACCGACGAACGACACCAGCATATATTGGACAAGCATCCCGACCTATTGCCGGATCATTTTGACCAGTTGGCAGAGACCATCACCGAGCCGGATGAGATCGGGCAGGACACACGTTTTCCCAGCACATATCTCTTCGCCCGTTGGCATGATGACATTCGGGACGGCAAAAACCTCGTAGTGGTGGTCGTCTCCGATCCAGCCCCAGCAGCACGGCATTGGATTGTTACGGCCTATCTGTCGCATCAAGTGCGGCAAGGGGAGACCCTATGGAAGCGCAATTAGTTGTCGAATATGATCGGGTGGGCGACATTCTCTATCTGGGCAAAACCACACCCTACCCCGAACAAGAGACCGAAGAACTCGATTACGGTGTGATCGCACGGTTGAACCCGACCACCAGCGAGATCGAAAATCTTGAGGTGATGTTCTTTTCCCAGCGTTTAGCAAGCGGCAAAGTACTGCGCTTACCCATTCTGGCAGAATTTCACCTAGCGGGAATCGCATCCTAGCCTCGCATCTATCCTGGAGAGGGGGGAATCATGTCTGACTTGACCAGCTCACCGGCGTGGCAGGCGCTGGCAGCCCACCAGCGCAGCCTGGCGGATGTACACATGCGCGACCTCTTTGCCCAAGACCCGCAGCGGTTTGCGCGCTTTTCCCGGCGCTTCGGCGACATCCTCTTTGACTTCTCCAAAAACCGCATCACCGAGCAGACCTTCGCCCTGCTGCTGGACTTGGCGCGCCAGGCCAAGGTGCAGGGGCAGATCGACGCCATGTTCAGCGGCGCCAAGATCAACACGACCGAAGACCGCGCCGTGCTGCACATCGCCCTGCGCAACCGCAGCAACCGGCCCATTCGCGCCGACGGACAGGACGTGATGCCCGACGTCAATGCCGTGCTGGCTAAGATGCGCAGCTTCAGCGAGGCGGTGCGCCACGGCGATTGGCGCGGCTATACCGGCCAGCCCATCGCCGACGTCGTCAACATCGGCATCGGCGGCTCCGACCTTGGCCCCAAGATGGTGACCCGCGCCCTGACGCCCTATGCCGGCCCCGACCTGCGCGTCCATTTTGTCTCCAACGTGGACGGCACAGACATCGCCGAAACGCTGCGGCGGCTCGACCCGGCTACGACCCTCTTCCTGGTCGCCTCCAAGACCTTTACCACGCAGGAAACAATGACCAACGCGCATTCGGCGCGCGCCTGGTTCCTGGCCGCGGCCCAGGATGACGCCGCCGTCGCCAAGCATTTTGTGGCGCTCTCCACCAACGAAAAGGCCGTGCGCGCCTTTGGCATCGACCCGGCCAACATGTTTGAATTCTGGGATTGGGTCGGCGGGCGCTATTCGCTCTGGTCGGCCATCGGGCTGTCGATCGCGCTCTATGTGGGCATGGACCGCTTTGAGGAACTGCTGAGCGGCGCCCACGCCGTGGACGAATACTTCCGCACCACGCCCTTCGCGCAAAACATCCCGGTGATCATGGCGCTGCTGGGCATCTGGTACAATAACTTCTTGGGAGCCGAAACCCACGCCATCCTGCCCTATGACCAGTCGCTGCAATACTTCGCCGACTACTTCCAGCAGGGCGACATGGAGAGCAACGGCAAAAGTGTGACCAAGGCGGGGCAGTGGGTGGACTACAGCACCGGGCCGGTGATCTGGGGCCAGCCGGGGACCAACGGCCAGCACGCCTTCTACCAGTTGATCCACCAGGGGACCAAGCTGATCCCGTGCGATTTTCTGGCCCCGGCGCAAAGCCACAACCCCCTGGGCGAGCATCACCGCATTTTGCTGTCCAACTTCTTTGCCCAAACCGAGGCCTTGATGCGCGGCAAGACGCCCGACGAAGTGCGCGCCGAGCTGGCGCAGGAAGGCTTGAGCGGGGCGCGGCTGGAGGAACTGGTGGCGGCCAAGACCTTCACCGGCAACCGGCCCACCAACTCGTTCCTCTTCCCCAAGCTGACCCCCGCCACGCTGGGGTCGCTGATCGCGCTCTATGAGCACAAAATCTTTGTGCAGGGCGTGATCTGGCAGATCAACTCCTTTGACCAGATGGGCGTGGAGCTGGGCAAGGTGCTGGCCAAGGCGATCTTGCCCGAGCTGGCCGACGCCGCGCCCATCGCCAGCCACGACAGCTCGACCAATGGGCTGATCAACGCCTATAAACAGATGCGCGTATGAGCGGCGATCTCGATCACAGCCCAGGCAGCAACACGGGCCACACGCCAGACGGCGAGCTAGACGGCGCCGCGACCGCAGCGCGCCTGGTGCAGATCGCCGACCGGCTGCGCTCGCTCAGCACCAACGGGCTGCACTGGAGCACCGACCCCTATCAGACCGAACGCTATCAGCAGATCATGAAGCTGGCGGCGCAACTGCTGGGCATGGTGGAGGCGCGCCCGCTGCCGGAGATCGAGCGCATTTTCTTTACGGACTTGGATGTCAGCACCCCCTTGGCCGTGGTGGATACCGCCGTCTTTGACGACGCCGGGCGGCTGCTGATGATCCAGCGCGCCGACAACCGGCGCTGGGCGCTGCCCGGCGGCGGCTGCGACGTGGGCGAAACTGGCGCAGCCGGCGGCGCACGCGAGGTCTGGGAGGAGACGGGCTATACGGTCGCCATCACCCACCTGCTCGGCGTGTGGGACAGCCGGCTGTGCGGCTCACGCGGCAGCCGCCATCTCTATCACCTGCTCTTTGCCGGGCGCGTGACCGGCGGCGCGCCCACCCTCAGCCAGGAAACGCTCGACATCCGCTGGATGGCCCCTGCCGAACTGCCCTGGGAGCAGTTGGAGCCGGGCCATGCCCCGCGCATCCGCCACGCCCTGGCCTGGCGCGCCGACCCGCAGCTTGCCGCCTATTTTGACCCATCCGCCTGATCCACCTGAAGCGCCATAGAGCGCAGGCGCGGTTGCTTGCCTCTCTTCTTTGCGCTCGCCTCTTGGCGAGCGTTGCGCTATCTTTGCGCCCTCTGCGGCTCATCTGCTTGGCGCTGGCGCTAGAAACGCAGAAGCCGCCGGGATTCCGGCGGCTTCTGCGTGGGCCATTGTCTGGCACGATGCGATCTGCGGCGGCCTGGGCAGTGGACGGTGTGTGGCAACGCCAGGCGGTAGGTGTGGTGGGGAATCGCGAAGAAGAGATACAGACCGGAGTGGCGTGCTCCAGCCTGTAGCGGGGAGCCCCAGTCCTGCCGCTTCGCCATCCGCGCCATCATGACACAAGTTCTCTCAGATCAACGTAGTCTGGCGTGCGATTACGGCAGCAACTGCAAGCAACTTGCGCCGAATCTGCGGCGACCGGGGCCGCGCGGCGTCTCCCCCACTACTCCCCCTGCACGCACGATCGCCCTAAGCTGCCCCCGGCGCGCCGCTGGGGCTTTCCTGCCCGTCGACGCCGTCGAGGAGTTCAACATAGCCCAGCGTGCCGTCGATGCGCACCCGCTGGCCGGTCTGGATTTTGCGCGTCGCCTCCGGCACAGCCACCACCGCGGGGATGCCATATTCGCGCGCTACCACCGAGCCATGCGTCATCAGCCCGCCGGTCTCCATCACCAGCCCGGCAGCGTTGAGAAAAAGCGGCGTCCAGCCAGGGTCGGTAAAAGGCGCGACCAGGATCTCGCCGGGGCGCAGCCGCGCCGTCTGGGGGTCCAACACCACATGCGCGGCCCCTTCGACGATCCCCGCCGAAACCGGTGTGCCGGGCAGCGCCCCCGCAGGCAGATCGTCATGTTGATACTGCGCCGCCACGATCTCGCCCTCGCTGGTCAACACGCGCGGGGGCGTCATGTGCCAGTAGCGCGTGTAGTCATGGCGGCGGCGCGCGATGCGGCTGCGCAGCTCCTGCCGCGGATGCTCCAGCGCCGCGATCAGTTCGTTCAAATCCAAGAACCAGACATCGTCGACCTGGTCGATCCGCCCCTGGGCCTGGAGTTGTGCGCCCGCCTCCAAGACCAAGCGGCGGATCATGCCGCGCAGTTGGATCAGCAGATACTTGGGGTGCTCGCGCACGGGCAGCACATGACGCACCACCCGCGCCATGCGCCGCACAAAACGCCCGCGCAGCCAGCCCCAGGGGCCTTGCGCCGCCTTCTCCACCAGGCGCGCCATGGCGGCTTCGCCGGCCTGGGCCAGGGCCGCATGCTTGGCGCGGTGCGCGCCCGGCTCGGCCTGCAGGTTGACGACCACCATCTGCAGGAGCGAGGCGGGCGCTTCGGCCCAGCTAGGCCGGCTGATATCGATCTCCGACGGGCCGCGCATCCCATAGCGTGCGATAAAGCGATCCCAGGCCGCCATAAATGCCGCCCCACCCGGCGCTTGGGCCGCGGTCGCCAGCGCGGTTTCGGCATCGTGGCCGCGCAGATGCGCCACCAGCGCCGGCGAGCGGCGGGCGATGTCGGCCAGGTCGCCCACCGCCAGGTCCATCTCGGTCGTGACATTGCCGCTCAACCCGCGCGCCACGGCTTCGGCCTCGCCGGCCATCCCCAGGCGGCGGCCCCACAGGCTCAACTGAAACTTGGCCTGGACGCCGGCCATGATATAGGGCGCAACCCCGTGGAAGACTTGGAGCAACGCCACGCAGAGGATCTCGCGCGCCACCCGCAGCCGAGGTGCGCCCGGCGCGGCCGCGTCGAGCCGGCTCTTGACCGCGGCCACATAACGCTCGACATAGCCGTCCAGCCGGTCTGCCGACCCCTCCGGCGGCAGCCAGAGCAGCCGCGCCCAGCCGGGGCCGGCGATGGGCAGGAGGTTGCGCAGAAAGCGGCGGAGGCGGGCGCGGCGGGCGTCTGCATTGGCATAAAACTCAGGACGGGCCATGATCTGGCGCAGCGCGCCGGCGCTGAGCGCGTCGGCCATCGCCCCCAACAGGCGCGGGGCCAACTTGCCCAGCCCGCGCATCAACAGCAGCGGTGTGACGTCCAGATAGAGCCGGCCCGCCGCGGTCTTGACCAGCGGATTCTCGCCGCGCAGGTCGCGCCCCTTGCCATAGGGGAAGAGGATACGCCAGAAGGAGAGCGCCAGCGGCGGCATGGGGTCGGTCATCACCTGGGCATGGCTGAGGCTGAAATAGGCGTGCAGGCCGTCGTCCACCGGCTGCGGCATGGGCAGCGGAAAGAGCGACGTGATGGGCCGGCTTTGCAGCAGATAAAACTTGCCGCCCGCCAGCGCCCATTCGATGTCCTGGGGTGCGCCGAAGTGGCTCTCGACGTGCGTGCCCAGACGCGCCAGTTCCATCACCTGCGCGTCGTCCAAGACGCGGGCGGTGCGCGCCGCGCCTTCGACGGGGATGCGGCGTGTGCCGCCGTTGGCGTCGGGGCGGATGGCAAGCTGTTTATCGCCCACCTGGACATCGACGACCTGGCCGCTGCGTTTGTCCACGGTGTAGAGGTCGGGCGTCACCAGCCCGGCGACCAGCGCCTCGCCCAAGCCATAGCCGGCGTCGATGGTGATGCGCCCGCGGTGGCTGGTCACCGGGTCGGCGGTAAAGAGGATGCCCGCCGCGTCCGGCATTACCATGCGCTGCACGACCACCGCCAGCGCCACGCTGCGATGCGCAAAGCCGTTCTTGGCGCGGTAGAGGATGGCGCGGTCGGTAAAGAGCGAGACCCAGCAGTCGCGCAGCCGCGCCAGCAGGTCATCGCCGCGGCGCACGTTGAGAAAGGTATCCTGCTGGCCCGCAAACGAGGCGTCGGGCAGGTCTTCGGCGGTGGCGCTGGAGCGCACGGCGTAGGCGTGATCCGTGCCCTGGGCCTGCCAGGCGGCGACCACCGCTTGGGCCACGTCGTCCGGCACAGGCAGCGCGGCCAACTGCGCGCGCAGCGCGGCCCCCGTCTGGCGCGCCGCTTCCATATCGTCGGGGACAAGCGCGTCCAAGCGGGCGTAGACCGCATCGGCGGCGCTGGCGATCCAGCGCGCAAAGGCGGCGGTCGTCACACAGAAGCCGGGCGGGATGGGAAAGCCGGCGCGCGCCATCTCGCCCAGGTTGGCGCCCTTGCCGCCCACCGTGGGCAAGTCTGCGGCGCTGATGGCATCAAACGGCAGGGTATAGTCACTCATGGCTCAGGCTCCAGTTGGGTAGGCTCATGCGGCGCCGCTTCGGAGGGCAGCGCCGCGCCCTGCAAAAAGAGACGGGTCAAACGGCGCGCCACGGATTCGGGGTCGCCCAGCGGGTGATCGTAGAACTGCACGCCGACCAGGGCATGCCCAAACATCATGCCCAGAAACGAGAGCGCCAGTTCAAAGGGATCGCCAGCGCGCAGACGGCCTGCGGCCATCTGCCGCTCAAGATAGCCAGCCAGGGCATGGGCGCTGCGCCCTTCGACGCTTTGCAGCCGGCTGCGCAGTGCGCCGGCGGTTGCGCCGTCCTGCAATGCCAACTGGAACAGATCACGGTTGTCATGCATAAAGTGCAGGGCGGCGCCGGCCAGCGCGGCGAGATCCTCTTCGAGATCGCCATCGCGTGTGGCCGCCAGTTCACGCAGCCGGCGGCGCGGCGCGCTGGCCTGGATAAACGCCTGAACCAGCGCCTCTTTGCTGCCAAAATGGCGGTAGATGGTCGCGGGGCCGACGCCCGCCTCCTGGGCGATCTGCTCGACCGTGGCGGCGGCGAACCCCTCCCGGCCAAAGACAGCGCGCGCCGCCTGCAAGACGCGCGTGCGCACGTCGGGGGCCAGCAGGTCGTCGGCGCTCAACCCGCGCTCGCAGATCAGCCGCTGCACCAAGGCGCGGCGGCTGCCAAACCGGCGGTAGAGCGTGGCGCGCGACAGCCCGCTGGCCGCGGCCAGCCGCTCCATGGTCAGCCCGTCGCCCGGTTCCGCCGCCAGGCGCGCCGCTGTCTCCAACACCGAACCATCGTCCGGCGCATCGGCCTGGGGCGCTTGTATGGTTGTCACTTCCTCCATTTCGAACCTCCTGCCAGTCAGGTTGGCATGGGAGCCAGATTAACTCTGTCTGCTCCAGTGCGCTAACCGCCGGCACATCGCCCGGAGAGATTCCCCGGCAGGAGCCGTGCTCCGCACCACTGCGTGGTTCGCACGACTGCGTGAGCGGAATGACAGGCCTCGACAAGACGATATGGTACGATAGATATTTATATCATTCGTATCATATCGTGTCAAGTAACAGAGCGTCGCATCCAATCAAACCCATCAAAAAACCTCCTCGACCTGGCAGGTCGAGGAGGCTGGGGTTTGGGCGCGGGGCGCGATTAATCGCCGCCCGCCAGACGCAGGCCAATGATGCCGCCGATCAACAGCACCAAGGAGACCAGCTTGAGCAGATCGCGCGATTCGCCCAGCCAGAGGATGGCCACGATCGCCGTGCCCGCCGCGCCGATGCCGGTCCAGATCGCATAGGCCGTGCCCACGGGCAGCGTCTTGAGCGCATAGGCCAGCAGCGCCATGCTGATCGCCAGCGTGACCAGGAAGGCCACGGTCGGCAGCGGGCGGCTGAAGCCGTCGCTCTGTTTGAGAAAGAGCGCCCAGGCCATCTCAAACAGCCCGGCGATAAACAGGATGATCCAATCCATGGAGTTGCTTCCTTCCAGTTTGAACTGGCCCAATTTGTCCCGCTCCAGCACAGAAAATTTGTACTATACTAGGATACGGGATTCACGGCGGATCATGAAAACATCAACCTCATTCAGGCGAAATCGAGGGTCACGATGCTTGAAATCCCGGAAAGCCATACCATTTCGGCTCAATTGAACCACACGGTTCAGGGCAAGACCATCCAAACGGTGTATGCCAATTCCTCTCCGCACGGCTTTGCATTCTACTTTGGAGACCCCAACCGTTATCCCAGCCTGCTCACCGGCAGGAGCATCGACGGGGCTAAGGCCGTCGCCGGCATGGTCGAGATCGCGGCTGGGGAGATGCGGGTGGTACTCAGCGACGGCGCCAATCTCCGCTACCTCGCGCCAGGCGCACCCCGCCCCCCAAAACATCAGCTATACCTTGAGTTTGAGGATCAGTCTGCTCTGGTGTGTACGATCCAGATGTATGCCGGGCTGTGGGCGTTTGAAGAGGGCGAGAATCGGAACCCCTACTATCTGGCGGCCCAGGGAAAGCCATCGCCGCTGTCGAGCGCCTTTGATGCGGCCTATTTCGCGCGCTTGCTGGGGAGCGTGAAGCCAGCGCTGGCGGTGAAGCCGTTTCTCGCCACCGAACAGCGCATCCCTGGGCTTGGCAACGGCGTGCTGCAGGATATCTTGTTCAACGCCCGCATCAACCCCAAAACGACGCTCGACGCACTGTCCGATGTGGAAAAGGAGGCGCTGCTGTACAGCATCAAACAGACCTTGGCGGAGATGACGGCCCAAGGCGGGCGCGACACCGAAAAGGATCTGTTTGGCCGCAGCGGAGGCTATGCGACCCTGCTCTCCAACAAGACGCTGAAGTGGCCCTGCCCGGTCTGTGGCGGGTCGATCGTGAAACAGGCGTATCTGGGCGGCAGTGTGTACTATTGCCCAACCTGCCAGCCAGTCAAAAAAGGCGTGCAGCGCGCGGCGTGAGCCGTTCGCTTACGCCGCCGCGTGGCGCACCCAGTCGGGCCAGTTGATGGTCATGCCGTCGCAGCCGGCCTCGACAACGTGATCGATCAGCGCCTGTACCTCGGCGGCCTGGTCGCGCACCGTCTCGCCGTTGACGCCCCAGGCGCGCACCTCGGGGACGACCCGGCGCGCCGCCGCGACTTGCTCCGGCGTCACGGCATTGGCCTGTGGACAAAGCTGAAACAGCCCTAATGCCTGCGCCTGGTCGCATTGCTCTTGGTCAATGGCGCGGATCAGCCAACCCAGGCGGATGGAAGCGTCCAGCCGCCGCGCGGCCTGTAGTGCGGCGTAGGAGAACGAGGTGAGGATGCACTGCTGCGCCAGCCCGGCGCGCTG
>QEUY01000064.1 GCA_003577365.1 Chloroflexota bacterium
CTCTGCGGTGAATTCCCCCTCCCCTGCCCGCGCCTGCGATAATAGAGATCCATGAATACGAAAAGGGAGGGTGCAGTATGCGTGTGAGCGAGGCCAAGGCCGTGGCGCGGGGCTGGGTGCTGGCGCAGGGCTGCCGCACGCCCGGCTTTGCCGGCGCGTACTTCGCCGGGTCGATCACCTGGCTGCCCGACGGCGCGCCGCTGCCGGAGACGTCCGACGTCGACGTGATGCTGGTCATAGACGGCCCGCTGCCCGCCAACAAGCTGGGCAAGTTTCCCTATCAAGGCGTGCTGCTGGAGGTCACCTATTTGCCCCAGGCGCAGGTGCAGTCGCCCGAACAGGTCTTGGGCGACTATCATCTGGCGGGCAGTTTCCGTGTCTCCAACGTCATCGCCGACCCCACCGGCCATTTGGCCCGTCTCCAGGCCGCGGTGGGCCAAGGCTTTGCCCGGCGTGTCTGGGTCGAGCGGCGCTGCGCCCAGGCCACGCAGCGTATGATGGAACGGCTGGAGTCAATCGACCCGTCCGCGCCGCTACAGAACCAGGTGATGGCCTGGCTCTTTGCCGCGGGCGGCGCGCCGCATGTGCTGCTGGCCGCGGGGCTGCGTAACCCCACCGTGCGCCGGCGCTATGTGGCGGTGCACGATCTGCTGGCAGACTACGGTCTGCTCGACTTCTACCCGCCGCTGCTGGCGCTGTTGGGCTGCGCTCACTTGCGCCGCGAGCAAGTAGCGGCGCAACTGCCCGCCCTGGAAGCCGCCTTTGGCGACGCCGCGGGCGTGGTCCAATCGTCCTACCCCTTTGCCGCCGACCTGAGCCAACAGGGCCGTGCCGTGGCGATCGACGGCAGCCGCCAGTTGATCCAAAGCGGCTGGCATCGCGAGGCCATCTTTTGGATGGTCGCGACCTACAGCCGCTGCCAGCAGGTCTTTGCCCAAGATGCACCCAGAGAAATGCAGGCACGCCATACGCCGGGCTATCACGCCCTGCTCGCCCTGCTGGGCATCGACGCGGCGGGCGATCTAGCGCAGCAGGGCGAGCGGGTGCGGGCCTTTCTGCCTCGGCTCCAGGCCATGACGGGCGCCGTGCTGGCCGCTAACCCCGAGATTCAGGCGTGACCGCCGTGCGTGCCCGTCCGGCGCTAAAGTCGCCGGACTAAATATTTCAGCTTGCCGCTCTGCTTGTCCAGATGGCTTTCCGTCTTGGCAATCAGGTGAAAGGCGACCGGCAGGCTGACTCCCTGACTGTGGTAGAGGGCGGTGAGACAGTTGAGGCCTTTCACATTGCGCCCTTTGCGGTGGATCTCTCTGCGCGGCGGCAGCATGGGTTACTGCTCTGTTGGTTTCAGGCTGGGGCTGCCGGGGTTGTCGCGGCTCACCTCCCAGCCATATTCGTTGATGGCGAGGGTGGCGTCCGGCAGGTGGATGGTGCGGGCTGCCGGGTCATAGGTGAATTCGACCGGCCCTGCGGGCGTGGTCAAGACGCCGCGCACCTCGCCCTCTCGGCGCGCGGTGAAGCGTACCTGATAGCCGCGATAGATGACCCAGTGGGTCAACGGTTTGACATTGTTGTGGCTGCGCGTGGTCGCCATCTGCTCTCCTATTCAGTTGCCGCCTGTTCTACTGCCGCCTGCCCTCTGGTCGCCAGGTCCGCTGCTGCCGGGCCGAGGGCTGTACGCGCCGGTCGCCAGGTCAAGATGCGGACCTGCTGCGTCTGGGGGGTGATGGCCGCAGCGTGGGCCAGGGCCAGCCCGCAGACCCACATCACATCGCCTTGCGCGTCGACCAGCACAGGCCAACCGGCGCGCAGCGCCACCGGCGTCTTGCGATCGGTGAAGAGATCGCCCAGGCTGCGCTGCCGGCCCGCCATGCCCAGGGGCGCGATCTTCATGCCGGGCTGCGCAGCGCACAGGCGCAGTTCGGCACAGGGGCCGGCATCCACGGCGGCAGACCAGGGGTCGCGGCCGCTGCGCCAGGTAGACGGCAGCCCGTCCGGCGTGGTCAATGTGCTGCTCAAACGCCATCCCCCGGCGTCCAACGCGCCTTGCGGCGGGAGCAGACGGGACAGCCGCTCGGCGGGGGAGGCTAGATAGGGATGATCCGGCTGTACGGGCAGTGCGGCGGCGCGGTGTAGACTGAGCCGCGGCGGCGTGTTCGGCGCATCCGGCGGCGCACCGAGCAGCGTCCAGGCCACATCGTCGATCAGCGGGTGCGGCCCGCTGCTGTGCCGGGCCGTGGCCAGCGCATCGAGCAGCCGGTCAATTGTCTCCAAGCCTGCGTCGCGCAGGTCTACGCCCAAGTGAGCCAGCGCCAGCCGCAGCACCCCGCGGCGCGTCGCCAGGTCGAGCGCGGCCAGCCCGCGCGCGTCCAGGAGACAGCGGTCGGGCGACGACGCCGCGCTGTCCAGGCGCAGTGCGTCGAGCGCGGCCTGGTCGAGACGGCGGCTGCGCGCCGTCTCTGCCGCAAAGAGATCGGCGGTGCGGCCCAGCGTAGCCACCAGCGCCGGGTTGATCTCGGCCAACTGGGGCAAGAGGAGATGGCGTATCCGGTTGCGCAGCAGCCCCGTATCTTGGTTGCTGGCGTCGTCGCGCCAGGAAAGCCCATAGGCGGCGCAGTAGGCCAGAATCTCGGCCCGGCGCACCCCTAGCAGCGGGCGCACCAGCCGTACTTCCGCGCCATCTGTCTGGGGGTGGGGCAGGGGCGCGACCCAGGCCATGCCCGCCAGCCCGGCAGGGCCGCTGCCGCGCAGAAAGTGCATGAACACGGTTTCGGCCTGGTCATCTTGATGATGGGCGACGGCGACACAGGCCGGGCCGCCGGCGTCACCCACGGCGCAAGCCGTGGCATGCAAAAAGGCATAGCGCGCCTGCCGGGCGGCGGCCTCCAAACCGGCGGGGTGGCCGTCGAGTTGGCCGGAGGCCAGGCGCGCCGTGTGCAAGGGCAGGCCCAGCCGCTGGGCCTGCGCCGCCACCCAGGCGGCGTCGTCGGCGGATTCTGGGCGTAGGGCGTGGTCTAGATGCGCCACATGCAGCGCCAGGCCCCAATGCGGCGCAAGCTGGTGCAGCGCGTGGAGCAGGCAAACGCTGTCTGCGCCACCGCTGACGCCGACGACGACCGGGACGAGCGTCCCCGGCTGAATGCAAAATAAATGATGTCGAGCTTGAGCCGCCGCCAAGCCGCGCAACACCGCGTGTGCTCCGGTCGGGGCCAGGGCAAGGAGGGCGGTCAAGCCGTTTTCCGGCAAGGCATTCACCGCAGCATTATACCATAGAGCGGAGTTGGGGTGCTTTTTTGACAGCCAATCGCTTATGGTATAATTTCGTACGATCTGCTGCCTGCGTCCAGTGTTCATCCGCCGGGGTAGGCGCTATGGTAGATGCCATCATAGATGCCGGCTGCTTTGCCGGTGTTCGATTGGTATCATTGCGCGCGCAGCGCTGGACTTGACCGCAGGTATGTAAGTCATAGGAATCTTGTGTGTGATTAACCCACTGGACTGGTTACTCGGACTTTTTTCGCTGGATATTGGGATTGATTTGGGCACGGCGAATACGCTGGTGCATGTGAAGAACCGGGGCATCGTGATCAACGAGCCGTCGGTGGTGGCCATCGATAAGTCGTCGCGGCGGCGTAACCAGGTCAAGGCGATCGGCAACGACGCCAAGGAGATGGTGGGCCGCACACCTGCCCATATCGTGGCGATCCGGCCTCTGCAGGATGGGGTGATCTCCGATTTCGACGTGACCGAGCAGATGATCCACCACTTCATCGGCAAGGTACACGGCAACCGTGCCTTTGGCGCGGCGCGCCCGCGGGTGGTGATCGGCATCCCCTCCGGCGTGACCGAAGTGGAGAAGCGCGCGGTGCGCGATGCGGCGATCAGCGCCGGGGCGCGCGAGGCCGGGCTGGTGGAAGAGCCGATGGCCGCAGCCATCGGGGCCGGGCTGCCGGTCACCGAGTCGGTCGGGTCGATGATCGTGGATATTGGCGGCGGCACGACGGAGGTCGCCGTGATTTCGCTGGGCGGGATCGTCGTCTCGCGCTCGATCCGCGTGGCGGGCGACGAGATGAACGAAGATATTGTCAACTATGCCCGGCAGAAGTATAACCTGCTGATCGGGCTGCGCATGGCCGAGCGCACTAAGATCGAGATCGGGTCGGCCTACCCTATGGAGCGCGAGCGCACGATGATCCTGCGTGGGCGCAACTTGGTGACGGGGCTGCCCGAAGCGGTAGAAGTCAGCTCGGTCGAGATCCGTGAGGCGTTGTCCGGGTCGGTCCAGGTCATTGTCGATGCCGTCAAGGCTACGCTGGACGAGACGCCGCCCGAACTGGTGGCAGACCTGATGGAATATGGGATTGTGCTGGCCGGCGGCGGCGCGCTGCTGCATGGGCTGGCGCAGCGTCTGCAAGATGAGACCCGGATGCATGTCTATGTGGCCGACAATCCCCTGACCGCGGTGGTGATGGGCACTGGCATGATTCTGGAAAAGCCGGAATTTTACCGGGAGACCCTGACCAGCATGCAGCGCAAAAGCACGATTCGCTGATCGCCCTTCGCTGATCAGCCGAGGCATCGTGCCGCGATTCATCCTGGTGTTCATCCTATTGTTCATCCTATTGTGTATGCCGCTCGCTATCGGTTGCCACGTCGGTTTGCAGTGGCGCTTACCTTGTTCTGATCCCTCCTGCTATGCGCGATACTGAACGTAGACCGTGGTCGTTGGGCGATATCGGGTTTCGCCTGGTAATTTTGAGCCTGGCGGCGCTGGTCTTGATGGCGCTCCAGACAACGGGCCAATTGCGCCCTGTGCAGAGCGCCATTACGCAGATCACCTCCCCGGCGCAGACCGGGGCAACCGGCGTGACTGAAAATGTGACCGACGCCATCGCCTTTGTGGCCGAACTGCGCAACTTGCGCCAGCGCGCTGCCGAGTTGGAGCAAGTCAACAACAGCCTCCTGGTCGAAAACTTTGAGCTGCGCGAAGTCCAGCGCGAGAACCAGGTGATGCGCGAGATGCTGCGCTTTGCCCAGACGCGGCCTGGGCTGGAGCTGCGCGGCGCGCAGCTGGTGGCGCGCGTCATCGGCCAAGAGAGCAACAACTTCCTCGAATACATCATGCTCGACCTGGGTGCAAGCCACGGCATCGAGGTCGGGATGGCGGTGTTGACCGACCAGGGGCTGGTGGGGCGCATCAGCTCGGTGACCGATTCAACCTCGAAGGTGCTGTTGATCACCGATGCCAGCAGCGCGGTCAACGCCATTATGCAGAGCAGCCGGCTCAACGGCGTGGTGCGCGGCGTGCCCGGCGGCGATTTGATCATGGACTATATTCCCCAGAACGCCATCTTTAGCACCGGCGAGGTCGTGTTGACGTCGGGGCTGGGCGGGCGCTTTCCCAAAGGCATCCCCATCGGCCAGGTGGTCGAGATCCGCCAGCGCGATATCGACGTCTTCCAGCAGGCGGTCGTGCGCCCCACGGTCGACTTCCGCCGGCTGGAGTTGGTGATGGTCGTCACCAACTTTGACCCGCTGGAGGATGTGCCTGAGCTGCTGGTTCCCGAAACGACGCAAGATGGGGCCGCGCCCGATGCGGAGCCGCCGGACGAGATCACACCGGATGAGACCGCGCCCGATGAGGCTGCTCCGGCTGCACCGGCGGGCCGCGAGGGGACGCCGTGAACCGGGGCGCGCTCTATTACTTGATGATCCCGCTGATACTGCTGGCGGGGCTGCTGCAGTCGACCGCGGCGACGCGCATCAAGATCAACGGGGTGAAGCCCGACCTGGTGCTGATCCTGGTGGTGGTAGGCACGCTGGTCTATGGGCCGCGGCTGGGGCTGCTCTGGGCTTTTATCGGCGGGGTGATGCTGGATATCTTTAGCGGCGGGCCGCTGGGGGCGTCGAGCCTGGCGCTGATGGCGGCGGTGCTGGTGGCGGGTATCGGCCATCGCACCTTGTCCCGCTTTAACCTGCTCGTCCCGATTGGGGCCATGGCGCTGGGCACTGCCGTCTATGGGACGGCTTACCTCGCTCTCCTGAGTGTGTTACAATACTTTCGGGTGGCGCAGCACAGCCTGCCTTGGGGCCTCACAGTGCAGAACATTTTAGTGCCGGCCCTGGTCTATAATACCACGCTGATGATCCTGCTTCTGCCGCTGCTCAACCGCGTGCCGGAAAGCCAGGAATTGTGAGCGGCGGGGTGAATGAGCATGTTTCAGTCTGCCGGTCGTGACACTTCGGCGCTGTCGATGTTTTTGTTTCGGGCCGCGCTGATTTTGCTCTTTTTCTTTCTGGGGCTGCGGCTCTATGAGCTTCAGGTGGTGCAGGGCGAAGAGTATCGCCAGCGCGCCGACGACAATCGCTTTGACCTAGTGGAGATGCCCGCCCTGCGCGGGGTGATGTATGACCGCAACGGCTCGATCCTGACGCGCAACCGCCCCAGTTTTGAGTTGGGGCTGGTTCCCGAAGACCTGCCCTTCGACGACCCGGAGACGCCGGAGGATGAAGAGGCGCAGGAGATCGAGAACATTCTGCGCACGCTGGGGCTGGATACCGATGCGGAGATGGCGCTGCGGCTGTCGGAGTTGATGTTCCGGCGGCTGGGCCGCTCCGACTACGCCAAGACGGTCAGCAGCGTGGGCGTGGAGCTGGGCTACACAAGTGTGCCCGGCCCGACGCAGATCCTCTATCCTGCCGAGGGGCCGCCCCAGGAGTACCAGCAAAAGCTGGTGGTACCCGACATCTCGACGCCGCTGCCCATGGAAGGCTTGGTGGCGCTGGTGCAGCGAGCCGTGGCGATTGGTCGCCAGGGCAGCGCATCGGAGCCGGTGCCGATCCTCGACCTGGTCGACCGCATCCGGGCCTTTGAGATGTCGGAGGAGAGCTACCGGCTGGAGGCGGTGCGGATCAAGGAAGTGCCGGTGCGCGAGTATGTCTATGGCAGCCAAGTCAGCAGCATCAGCCATCTGGTCGGCTTTATGGGGCCGATCCCGGCGGCGGTGGCAGAGGACTACCGCGCCCAGGGCTATACCAACCCCAACGAGCGCGTGGGGTTGAACGGGCTGGAGTATAGCTATCAGCGCGAGCTGCGCGGGATTCCCGGCTACAAGAACATCGAGGTCGATATCCTGGGCCGCGAGATCCGCACGGTAGGCGAGGTGGCCGAGCCGGTTCCCGGTTCGAATCTGATCCTCAACGTGGATTTGCGGCTGCAGAAGGTGATGCAGGACGCGCTGCAGGCCAAGATGGACGAGGTCGAAGCGCCCTGGGGGGTCGCCATTGCCATGGCCCCCAAGACGGGCGCAGTGATGGGGATGGTAAGCCTGCCTTCCTATAACAACAACGTCTTTGCCGAGCGCATCAACGAAGACTATCTGGCGTTGGAGGCCGACGAGCGCCGCCCGCTGATCAACTACGCCATCGGCGGGCTGTATCCGCCCGGTTCGGTCTTTAAGATGGTGACAGCCGCGGCGGCGCTGCAAGAAAGGGTCATCACCCCGGAGACGCGCTTGGTCGATTCGGGGCCGATCTATCTGCCCAACCGTTTTTATCCCGACGATATGTCGCTGGCGCAGCGTTTTGTGAGTTGGAACCACAAGTACGGCATCGCACACGGGGCGATCAATGTGGTGCAGGCGTTGCAGCTTTCCAACGACATCTTCTTTTACATGACCGCGGGCGGCTATCCGCCGACCAAGTTCCAAGGGCTGGGGGTGCGCCGCCTGACCAAGTGGATGGATCTGTTTGGCTATGGCAGCCCGACCGGGATCGACCTGCCCGGCGAGGTGGGGACGGCCATCCCCGACGACCGTTGGAAACGCCAACTCTACGCCGAAAGCTGGACGACGGGCGACAGCTATAATATGTCCATCGGCCAGGGCTATGTCTTGTCGACGCCGCTGCAGGTCTTGGTGGCGACCTCTGCAATTGCCAACGGCGGCGATGTCATGCAGCCGCAGATCGTCTATCAGGTCACCGATGCGGCGGGCGGGCTGCAGCGTGATTTTGCCCCCAAGGTCACGCGCAAGCTGCCGCTGGACGACGAGTACATCAAAACCGTGCAGGCAGGGATGCTGCAGGCGGTGGTCGCCGACAACGGCACGGCCTACGGCGCTCGCCTGGACAACGTGACCGTGGCGGGCAAGACGGGGACGGCGGAGTTCTGCGAGTATCTGCCGGAGGAGGAAGATTGCCGCCGGGATGAGAAAGGCTTCCTGCCGTTCCACGCCTGGTTTGTCGCCTATGCACCCTATGAAGACCCGGAGATCGCGGTGGTGGTCTTTCTCTATGATGGGGGCGAAGGCTCGCAGGTGGCCGTGCCGGTTGCCAAGACGATTTTGGAGAGCTATTTTAACGAGATCAACCCGCGCTAGCGACCGTCTGCCGGGGGAGCGCCTGGCAGACGGCGAGGTGAGTTCGCCGCTCTGAGGAGGCGCTGGGTCACACGCTATGTCGACGCCGAACGAACCGTCCCAACAATCGAATCTGACGCCCGAGGGAGGTGACGGCGACACGATGTCCGGCAAGACATCGGGCAAGACGGCGGGTCTATTGGAAAATGTCACGCTGTTGGACGAGCACGGCGTGCGGGCAGACGGTGGCGCGGGGATGCACAGCGCCGAGCATAACGGCGTTACCCCCAATCCTCGGGCTGCCGATGGCGGGGGTACAGATGAGGCTGAGGCCCCTTCGGGCGGCGCGCCGGCAGACGATGCGCCGCCCGTCTTGGTGATCCCGCCCGTACCCCTCAACGCGGTCAAGATCAAGGGCCGCCCTGGCGGGGTCGCCGTCGAGTTGGGCGAGGGCAACTGGCCGGACCTGCTCAAGCTGTTGGAAGAGCGGCTGGCCGCAGCCGAAGGCTTTTTCCGCGGGGGGCGTGTGGTGTTGGAGGCGGGGTCGCGGCTCGTCGTCGAATCGCAGCTGCGCGAACTGCGCAGCCTGCTCGAAGCGCACGAGATGAAGCTGGGGATCGTGCGTTCCACCGTCGAGCGCACCTTGCAGGCCGCCCTGGAGGTGGGGCTTTCGACCAGCAGCGACGAGCTGGACGATCTGCAGCCTATGCCGGAGGTGCGGCTGCCCGATGCGCCGCCGGCGCGCCCCGGCCATTTTGTCCACCGTGGCAGTTTGCGCTCCGGCCAGATTTTGCGCAAGACGGAGAGCATCGTCATCATCGGCGATGTCAACCCCGGCGCCCAGGTGATCAGCAGCGGCGACATTATGATCTGGGGGCGGCTGCGCGGGGTGGCCTATGCGGGGGCCGACGGCAACCGCAAGGCCGTGGTGACGGCGCTCGACTTTTCGCCCACGCAACTGCGGATCGCTAATCTGACGAGCATTGCGCCCGACCCAAAGAAGACACGGGGCTTTTGGCTCTGGAAGAAGGAGCCGGCCTATCGCGCCGAGATCGCCCGTGTGGTAGAGGGCCGGATCGTGGTGGAGCCGTGGGACGACGGCAAGCCGGGCGGCCCAACCATCCTGCGCCGTTAAGCGTAAAGGACCTCCAGTGAAGCGCATTCTGCAGGCCGAGCCTGGACGCTGTTTATCTCATTACGGCTCATCTCGTTGTGGCTCATCTTGCCATCGCCCATCTTGCCATTACGCGCCCAGACAGACCGCTTGGAGAGGATCCTCATGCCCGGCACTGTGATCACCGTGACTTCCGGCAAGGGAGGAGTCGGCAAGACGACCACGGCCACCAATGTTGCTGTTGCCTTGGCGCTGCTGGGAAAACGGGTGATTACGGTCGATGCCGATATCGGGCTGCGCAATCTCGACTTGGTCATGGGGCTGGAGAACCGCATCCTACACGACCTGGTCGATGTGGTGGAGGGGCGCTGTCAACTGCAGCAGGCGTTGGTGCGCGATACGCGTGTCGATTCGCTTTATCTCTTGGCCGCCGCCCAGACGCGTGACAAGGCGGATGTGGGCATCCAACAGATGGTGGCGGTCTGCAAGAACCTGAGCCACATGGCCGACTATGTGATCATCGATTCGCCCGCGGGCATCGAGCATGGCTTTCAAAGCGCCGTGGCCCCTGCCGACCGCGTGTTGATTGTGACGACGCCCGACGTGAGCGCGCTGCGC
>QEUY01000065.1 GCA_003577365.1 Chloroflexota bacterium
GTCGCCGGCTTGCCGCCGAGGTTTGACGGATGGGGAGGCGTCGTTTACGATGGGCGGAGCCGCCACGCCACGCGGCCCTTTGAGCACAGAAAGAGCGAAGCATGTCTGTCGACGCCGACCTGATAGCCAAACTCGAACGGCTGCCCGCCCCGCTGCGCGCCGTCGTCGACGAGTTCCGCAGTTCGACCCCGCGCGAGCGGCTCGAACTGCTGCTGGAATACTCCCAAGACCTCCCCGACCTGCCCCCAGAACTGGCCGCCAAACGCGACGAGATGGAGCAAGTCCACGAATGCCAAACACCGGTCTTTCTCTTCACAGAAGTGAAAGACGGCAAAGTACATTTTCACTTGGACATCCCAGAGGAGTCGCCCACCGTGCGCGGCTACGCTGCCGTAGTGGCCGAAGGGTTGGAAGGCGCCACGCCGCAAGCCGTGTTCGACACACCTGAAGACGTTTACATGCTGCTGGGGCTGCATGAGGCCATCACCCCGCAGCGCCTGCGCGGTCTACATGCGCTGCTGGTCTATATGAAACGCCAGGTCAAGAACCAGCTTTAGGCCCATGCCAACCACCCCAGCCCCCATAGGCTCCCGCTTCACCGGGGGCGAGGTCGCGCTCTTTGGCCTGCTGCTCATCGTGGACAGCCTCCACTTTGTCTTTGCGCGTGCGCTGGTCCCCCACTTCGATTCACTTGTCGCCGCCACGCTGGTGATGGGGATCGCCACCGTCGAGATCGCCGTCTATGGGCTGCTGACGCGCGGCATCTGCTGGCGCGCCCTGGTGCGCGGCCTCTGGTTTTATGCGGCGGTCGGTTTTTTAGTGGGTGCGAGCACGGCCTTGGGCTACACCGCCGTCACCTATATCGACGTCGGCACGGCGTCGATGTTGGGCAAGATGTCCACCCTTTTCAGCCTCTTGATCGGGCTGTGGTGGCTGCACGAACGGCTCAACCGCACCCAGATATTGGGCGGCGTGCTGGCCCTGGCCGGCGTGCTGATCATCACCTTCCAGCCCAGCGACGTGCTGCGCGCCGGCTCGCTGCTGGTCGTCATCTCCACGGTCATGTACGCCCTGCATGCCGCGCTGGTCAAACGCTATGGTCAAGAGATAGATTTCACCACATTCTTCTTTGGCCGCCTGCTCTGCACCACGCTCACGCTGCTTTTCTTTGCGCTGGGCCGCCCGCTCGCCGCGCCACCGGCCCCGATCTGGCTGCTCCTCCTAGTCGCCGGTACAGTGGACGTCGTCATCAGCCGCACCCTCTACTATTTGGCGCTGCGCCGTCTGCCCATGACCCTCCATGCCATCATCCTGACCTTAAGTCCCGTGGCGACCATTGGCTGGGCGCGGCTGCTGTTTGACACCTTCCCCCAGCCCCAGCAACTGCTCGGCGGCCTGATCGTCCTAGGCGGCGTTTTGCTTGCCACCCTCTACCGCCACCGCTGACACCCAGCGCCCGCGCGCGGCCTGCCTCAGACCGTCCCGCATATCGGGCCGCCGGCAGGTTTAGCTTCGGTTTCAACTCTGCTATAATTCGAACGAACATCATACGGATGAACGCTGCAACCGGCAGCATCTGACAGCAGCATCTAACCCAACTGCGTCCATGGATTGGAAATTCCGCCCACCTGCACTCGACGAGCTGGTCTCCGCTTTCCGCCAAGAACAAGACCGTATCTATGTGGTTGGCGGGGTTGTGCGCGACCTGCTGCTGGGCCGCTCTGCCGGTCACTATGACCTCGACCTGGTCGTCGAACAAGACGCCCTTGGTTCGGCGCGCCGTGTGGCGGATCGGCTGGGCTGGGCCTATTACCCCCTCGACGCGACGCGCGACGTGGCCCGGCTGGTTTTTGTGACCGATACTGCCCCCCCCTTGGTCTGCGACGTAGCCGGGATGCGCGGCGGCTCGATCGAGGCCGACTTGCTGGCGCGCGACTTTACGGTCAACGCCATGGCACTCGCCTACAACCGCAGCGGGCCGCCCACCCTGATCGACGTCACCGGCGGCGAAGCCGACTTGCGCCAAAAACGTGTACGCCAGGTCACGCCGATGGCGCTGGCCGAAGACTCGCTCCGCATCCTGCGCGCCGTCCGGCTGGCCGTCCAGTTGGGTTTCCAGATCGACAGCCGCACACAAGACCAGATGGAACGGCTGGCAGGCAGCCTGCGCTTTGCAGGCGCGGAGCGCGTGCGCGATGAGCTATGGAAGATCCTGGCGACCGGCGACCCAGCCCAAGGGATCGACCTGCTCCACGACCACGGCATCCTGGTCTATGTGCTGCCTGAAGTAGCGACCACCACGGGCGTCACCCAGAGCTATCCCCACTATCAGGATGTCTATCGCCACACCCTGGCCGCTGTGCGCCATGCGTTTGCCCTGCGCCAGTGGATTTTGGGCCAGACGCCGGCCCAGTCCCCCGCGCTCGCCGCCATAGAGACCGCACTGGGGCCTTGGCGCTTCCGGCTGCGCCATCACCTTGCCACCAGCCTTGCCGTCGGGCGCACCCACGGCGACTGGCTGATCTGGAATGCCCTGCTCCACGACATCGGCAAACCCTACACACGCAGCGAAGAGGCCGACGACGAGCGCCCAGGGGAGACACGCGTGCGCTTCTTGGGCCACGAAGAACGCGGCGCGGCGCTTGCCAACGACCGCCTGCTGGCGCTGCGTTTCAGCCGCCATGAAATTGAACTGGCCACAGCCGTCATTCAGGGGCACATGCGCCCCCACCTGCTGCACGCCAGCTTTATCGATCAGCCCATCAGCCACCGCGCCGCCTACCGCTTCTTTCGCGACATCGGCGGCAAACCCTTCGGAAACCGCGCCGGCATCGACACCGTACTGCTGGCACTGGCCGACTATCAGGCGATCTATCCGGCGTCGCCACCGCCTGGCTGGGCTGCCTATCTCGACCACGCCGGCGAGCTGCTGGCTTTTGCATTCGACCCGCAGCGTGCGCCGGCGGCGCTCAAACCCTTGCTTGACGGCCACGCCCTGATGCATTACTTTGACCTGCAGCCCGGCCCGCGGCTCGGCGACCTGCTTGAATACCTGCGTGAGGCGCAGGCTGCCGGCGACATCGCCACGACCGGCGACGCGCTGGAACTGGCGACCAACTGGCTCGCCCGCACCCAGCACTGATCATTCATGGACAACCACGCGCTGCCCGTCCCGCCACAGCCCGCCCGCCCGACGTGCCCCTATTTGGGGACCGAGGCGGAGGCGCGCGCCGCGGGGCCGGCAGTAGACTACCCCAGCTTTGAAAACCGCTGTTGGGCCGGCGAGCGCCCCATGCCCCTGCTGCTCACCGACCAGGCGACGCTCTGCCTGTGCAGCGGGTTTCGCCAATGCCCGCGCTTTATCGCCGCGCGGGCCGCCCGCCACCCCAGCCATCCTGCTGCCGGCATTCCGTTCGAGACCCAAGCGCCGCTCAGCAACGAAGACCCGATCTCGCACGCCCTTCACGAATTAGAGTCAGAGATCAAGGCGTCGAGCGCAGCGCGCGCCCGCAGCCGCCAGCGTTGGGGCTGGATCGGCGCGGGCCTCATCTTTATGTCAAGCCTGCTCTGTGGCGGCGTTTTCGCCGGCTATATCGGCTGGCAGCTTGTCAACCGCGACCTGCTCGTCGCCGAACCCGGCTCTGTCGCAACCCTCAACCAGGGCCAGCCCGCCGTCCAGCCGCAACTCTATCTGATCGTCACCGCCACCAGCGAATCGCCCGCCCCCGGCCAGGCGCAAGCGCCGCCGGCGCAGCCGCAGGCGTTTCCCCAGGCCGTCACCCCGACCCCCATCCTCGTCAACCCCAACCCAGCCCCAGAAAGTCAGGGCGGCCTGTTGCCACTGCCGGGGGTCGAAGCGGCACAAGCGGCGTCGCCGGCAGCCGCCGCACCCCCCAACATTCAACTAGAGATCCCTACCCGCCGGCCTACACCGGTGCTTGACATCCCGACGAGCACGCCTGTGCCCACCGAAACCGCCGGTCCCACCGCCACGCCTACCCCTATCCCGATCTTCGGCCCGCCGATTGTCCTCTTCAGCGCGCGCGATACTGCGCTCAAGAAAGGCGACTGCACGCTGGTGACCTGGAATGTCGAAAACGTGCGCGCCGTCTATTATGAAAACATCGGCGTCGACGGTCAGGGCGAGCGTGAAGAGTGTATGGGCGACCGGATGGAAGACTATGTCTTGACCGTTATGCTCGCCGACGGCAGCATGCGCAATTTCACGACGACAGTCGACTATATCCCGCCCACCCCCACGCCCGAGCCGCAGCCCACTGCCACCGAGTACATCGCGCCGACGCCCACCTGGACACCGCCGCTCCCGACCGCCACGCCCACGCCCGCAGTCCGCTATGGCGTGCGCCTGGAACTCACCGGCAGCGATGAACGCAGTTGCAGCCGCGGCGCCGAGTGCGAGATCGAACTCCGGCTGACCAACACCGGCGATGCCCTGGACGACATCACGCTCTATTTCACCGAGGCCGCGTCTTGGTCGCGCACGCTGTGCCGCGTCGACGGCGTGTGCAGCGAAGACCGCCTTGCCGTGGCGGGCGTTGGCCCCGGCAACTCGGCGCTGATCGTCCTGCGCGTGGCTGTACCGGTCGACGCCGAGGCCGGCCCGGTGGCCTATCGCTTGCGCGGCCAAAGTCAAGGCAACGGAGATGTGCAGTCGGGGCAGGTCTCCGTTCAAATTCATGCTGAGTAAAAATCACGCCGAGTAAGAGTACATGGTCACTTCCATCCTGATCGTCGCCGCGGTTGTCATCCTGCTGATCCTGATCAACGCCCTCTATGTCGCCGGCGAATTTGCCGCCGTCAGCGCGCGGCGTCCACGGCTGGCCCAGTTGGCAGACGAAGGCAACCGCACCGCCCAATATATGCTCAATCTGGTCGAGACGCCCCACCACCTCGACACCTATATCGCGGCCTGCCAGTTGGGCATCACGCTTTCCAGCCTGGTCCTGGGCTTCTATGGCCAGTCGCAGATCATAACGCTCTTTGCCCCGCGCCTCGGCACTCTGGACGCGGCTACCCAGGCCGCCGTCGGTTCGATCCTTTCAACCGTCATCCTCTTGACGCTGACCATCCTCCAGGTCATCCTGGGCGAATTGATGCCCAAGAATGTCGCCCTGCAATACCCTGAGCGCCTGGCCTTGCTCACCGCACCGATCATGCGCTGGTCCGTGGCGCTCTTCCGCCCGCTGATCTGGCTCTTCAACGGCTCCGGACAGTTCTTGCTGCGCCTTATGGGTCGCGAGGTCGTCGCCGAACAAGCGCACCTTCACTCGCCAGAGGAGATCCTGATCCTGGTGGAAGAAAGCGGCGCGGGAGGGGTGCTCGACGCCGAAGAGCGGCGCTTGCTCGTCAACACGCTGCAACTGCGCAACCTCACAGCGCGCCGTGTCATGATCCCGCGCAACCATATGCTGGCCGCGCCGGTGGACAAACCGTGTGACGAGCTGTTCCGCATCCTGGCGACATCGCCCTATACTCGCCTGCCGCTCTTCGACACCACCATCGACACCATCGTCGGCGTCGTCCATCTCAAAGACCTGATGCAGAGCTACTGGCGCCAACAACGTTCCGCCGGCGCAGCGCCATGCAACGTCCGCGAGATCATGCGCGGCGTGCTGCATGTACCCGACTCGGCGCTGGTCGAAGAGGTGATGGAAACCATGCAGCGCCAGCGGTATAACATGGCCGTGGTCGTGGACGAATATGGCGGCACGGCGGGGATGATCACCTTTGAGGATTTGGTCGAAGAGATCATCGGCGAATTTCAAGATGAATTCGACGTCGAGAATCCCCCGCTTGAGCTGCGCCCCAACAACCGGCTGCGCGTGCGCGGCGACGTGCTGCTCGACGACCTCAACGAGGTCCTGACCTTCCCGCTGCCCACCGACGACATCAACACCATCGGCGGGCTGGTGCTGGCGACGCTGGGGCGCATCCCGCGCGCAGGCGACATCGCCCAGGTCGGCGACCTCCCGATCCGCGTCGACCGGGTTGTCAACAACAGCATCGTAGCCGTCAGCTTTCCCGTCCAAGCCGAGCAAGCCGCACGGCTGCGCGAGATCGCCAAAGAGCTTTAGCCCATGTTTGTCGAGTACGCACTCCCCGTCCTGATCATCCTGATCTTGATCGCCGTCAACGGCTTTTTTGTGGCCGCCGAATTCGCCGTCGCCGCCGCCTCACGGCCGCGCGTGGCTCAGTTGGCGGAATCCGGCTCGGCGTCGGCGCAGCGCATCCTGCGCATCCTGAGCGACCCGGCGCTGATCAACCGCTACCTGTCGACAGCCCAGGTGGGCATCACGCTGGCCAGCCTCGGCCTGGGCATGTACGGCGAACACGCCGTCGCCGGCTGGCTGCTCGGCCCGCTCGAACATCTAGAGTGGTTTGGCGCCGCCACTGCGCACACGATCGCCACAGTGATCTCCGTCGCCTTTCTCACCTACCTGCACGTTGTCTTGGGCGAGATGGTGCCCAAATCCATCGCCCTTCAGTCTGCCGCCACCATGGCCCTGGCGCTCTCCAGCAGCATGGCCTTGGCCGAAGTGCTTTTTCGCCCGCTGACGCTGGTGCTTAACCGCATCGGCAATAGGCTGCTGCGCATGATGGGCATCCACATCGCCGACGCCGAATCGCGCCTGGTCTCCACCTCCGAACTGGCCTATATCGTCGAGGAAAGCTCCGAAGGCGGTCTGTTGGACCCCACCGAGCAGATCTATCTCGAAAACGTGATCGACTTTCAGCAGCGCACCGTCGGCCAAGTGATGACCCCGCGCACCCGCATGGGCGCGATCCCGCTAGACGCTACCCAAGCTGAAGTCTTTAACCTGCTCTTCGAAGATCGCCACTCGCGCTATCCTGTCTTCCAAGAGGATCGCGACCACATCGTCGGCATCCTGCACGTCAAGGACCTGGCCCGCCATCTGCTCGATGCCGGCGGCGAATTCGATCTGCAAGCCTTGGTACGGCCTGCCGTCTATGTGCCAGAAACGCTGATGCTGGACGAAATGCTCGCCCGCTTCCGCAGCGAACACTTTCAGATCGCCGTGGTCTTGGATGAGTACGGCGGCACTGCCGGCATCATCACCATGGAAGACCTGGCCGAAGAGATCATCGGCGAAATCCAGGATGAGACCGACGAAGAGATCGCCCCCTTCCAAGAGATCGACAGCCACACCTTGCGCGTGCGCGGTGATCTACTGCTGGACGAACTGACCCAGCACTACGATCTGGATGTCGAAGACGAGGAGGCGGAAACCGTCGGCGGGTTGATCATGACCCGGCTGGGCCATGTGGCGCAGCCGGGCGAAGTCGTCGAAGTTCAAGGCTGGCGCTTCGAGGTCGAAACGCTGGACGGGTTGGCCGTCAATACGGCGCTGGTCACCCTACCGCCGACGCGCCCGCCAGAGGACAGCGCCGCCATGCCCGACCCCGACGCTGCCGGCGCAGCGACCGGCCCATCACCCAGCACACCGTCTGGCACTTCTAACGCCGGCACCTCCGGCGAGGCCGCACCATGACCCAAGAGGCGATCCTACAGCGCATTCGGGAGTCGTTAGCCCGTCTGACACGCACCCCCGAACGCACGACCGAACCCTATCGCGAGACCGAACAACACGTCCGCGCATCGATCCGGCAGATCTCACGCGCGCGCGTCAGCCAGCTTCTGCGCCAGCTGCGCGCTGCCCACGGTCTTTCCTATGCCCAGGTGCAGGCCAACACCGGCTTGACCCAGCAGCTGCTCTTTGACGTGGAATACAAAGACCGGCGGCTCACGCTCGACCAACTGCAGCGGCTGGCACACTGCTACCATGTCAGCGTCGACGACCTGCTGGGCATCGACTTGGACGACGAGTAACTGGCCCGTCACGGCTCGCCTGCATAGCCTCTTCAGCATTTGGCACAGGCACAGGGCTGCACCCACTCCTTTTACCTGCACATGTACCTGCACATGGACAGCAGAACCGAAATCCAAATTGCAGTCGCCAAGATCAACAAGTATGCCACCAGTGAAAGCGGCGACACCGTCGAGATCGTCGAACGGCCCCACGGCGGGTTGAGCGTCGTCGTCGCCGACGGCCAGAGCAGCGGCAAGAGCGCCAAGGCCATCAGCAACCTGGTCGTCAACAAGGCCATCAGCCTGCTGGCCGAAGGCGTGCGTGACGGCGCGGTGGCGCGCGCCACCCACGACTATCTACATACTTGGCGCGGCGGCAAGGTCAGCGCCGAACTGATCATCGTGAGCATCGACATGGTCACGCGCTCGCTGGTCATCAGCCGCAACGCCCGCTGCCCCACGCTGCTGCGCACAGCCGGCGGCTTTTGCTGGCTCGACGAACCCTCGTCTGCGGTCGGCATCTACCGCTATACCAAACCGTCGATCCATGAACGGCCACTGCAGGCTGGCGAAACCGTCATCGCCTTTACCGACGGCGTCTGGAGCGCAGGTGCGGTGCGCGACCAGCGGCTGGACCTGCCCGCGCTGCTCGCCGCGGTCGATCCCCTGGGCATCGCGCCCGCCGAACCGGTGGCCGACGCAGTCCTCAACGCCGCCCTCGAACTGGACCACGGACGCCCGCACGATGATGCAACCGTACTCGTCGTCAAGCTCTTGACCCAAGGCGTGCCTGACCCCATCCGCCGCCTGCACATGAGTTTTCCAATCTGAAGCCGGCCACGCAAATGGCTGGCGCACCGGCCTAGCTAGGCCTGCGCGAGAGGAGACCCTTGACCCAAGCGCCCGCGGCATCCAGCCAGTACCCGCTCATCAAAATCGTAGGGATCAGCGGCAGCGGCAAGTCGACACTTGTTCACGGCTTACGCCGTGCCGGTTACAATGCGCGCCCCGTCAGCCAAGAGCACAGCGGCATCCCGGATCTCTGGGCGCAGTTCGACCGCCCTCATGTCTTGATCTATCTGTATGTGGACCTTGCCGGCCAAACCAGCCGCCGCCCGAATATCGGCTGGACCGCGCAAGCGCACGCCGAGGAAGAAACACGGCTGGCCCATGCTCGCCAGCACGCCGATCTCCGCATCGATACCTCTCAACTGACGCCGGATGCTGTATGCGGGGTAGCGCTGGCCTATCTCCGGCATAGACGGGTCGCCCATGCACCCGGCCCGCTGCCCCCACTGCCGCGCACCGGCGGCTGGGCTGCGCCCCACGCGCCCGCCCTATGACCGCTCGCCGATCGTTTCGCGGGTCATCGCGTCGGGCCGCTTGTGCGCTCGCGCCGCCACAGACCGATGCGGCTCGCCCCCATCCACGTCAAACAGCCGCTGCCAGCCCGCATCTGCTCTCTCCGCTCCCGCATCCATTGCCGGATCGTCCGGCGCTGGGTAGACCGTAGGCTGCGCCAACGGGTCCATCTCCAGTTCCTTGCGGTCAATGCGCCGTCGCAGCCACCAGAAGCCAACGCCGACCGCCAGGATCAACGCGCCCCCCACGCTCAACCCTTCCTCAAACCGGCGGATCCAGCCTGCGGCGTGAAAACCGGCCCAGATCAGCAGCAGCGACCAGCAGGTCTCCATCACAAAGACCGTCGGAAACCAGCGCCGCCAGGGTACGCGCGCCATGCCCGCCGCCACCAAGGTCGGGACGATCAGCCCGTAGGCCAGTTTGGCAAAAATCAGCAGCTTGGCCGCATGGGCATGCATCTCGCGCTTCAGCCGCTCAAGATGCCGCCGCTTGCTTCCCAGCCAAGGCGAGCGGTGCAGCAGACTTTCCACCTTGCCGGTATAGCCGACAGCGTACCACAACACATCGCCGGCGACATTGCCGGTGAGCGTGGCCAAAAAGACCAGCCGCACATCTAATATCCCCGCCGCCGCCGCGACCGCGCCTAAGAGGGTGCTCAACGGCCCTTCCGTCGCCACCAGCACCGTCAAAAGCACATAGCTCCAGACGCCGAGATCGGGCAACTGCCCGGCGTGGACACTGGACCAGACCTCACGCAACCATTCAATCCAAATCATCAGGCTTCCCAACTGCCCCGGCCCATGCGCGCCGCAGGCCAAAACTAAACTGCCGCTCTCCGTCGCCGCCCCAAACGCCACTCCC
>QEUY01000066.1 GCA_003577365.1 Chloroflexota bacterium
GTGGCTCTGCTGTTGGGCGCGCTGGTGATCTGGCGTTTCCGGTTTTTGTGGACGCCGCTGGCGATTGCCGCGATCATCGCCTACCTGGTCAACCCGCTGGTCAGTTGGCTGCAGCGCAAGACGGCGATCCGGCGCACGCCGGCTGTGCTGATCGTCTATGGGCTGCTTTTTTTGATCCTGGGCGCGGCCAGTTTTGTCTTGGGGCTGGTGGCGGCAGGGCAGTCGGCGCGGCTGTGGCGTACCTTGCCAGACCTGCTGCCCCAACTGGTGCAGGAGATCCAGCGGCGCGTGGTCAGCGCATCCACCGCGGTCTGGTTGATTGGGCCGTATGAGATCCGGTTCGATGCCTTTGCCGACTTGGTCGATTTTGATGCCCTGAGCCGTGAACTGCGCCAGATGGTGCAGGCGTTGGCCGGGCGCAGCGGGCGCTGGCTGGCGAACGTCGCGCAGGCGACGGTGAGCACCCTGGGCGAGACGTTGATGGTCTTGGTCTTTTCGATCTATATGGCGATCGACAGCCCGCGTGTCGGGGGGATCATCAGCGATCTGGCGCATCAGCCGGGCTATCGCCGCGATGCCGACCGGTTGATGCGCGACACGCTCTTGATCTGGAATGCGTATCTGCGCGGCCAAATCATTCTGGGGATGGTGATCGGCACGGTGGTGGCGATCACGCTCTCGCTGCTGCAAGTGAACAACGCGCTGGCGCTGGGGGTGCTCTCCGGTCTGTTGGAGTTTCTGCCGGTGATCGGTCCGGTGGTGGGCGCGGGCGCGGCGGTGCTGGTGGCGCTCTTCCAGCCGGAGAATGTCTTTGGCATCTCGCCCTGGGCTTTTGCGCTGGTGATCACGGGCGTGATGTTTTTGATCCAGCAGTTGGAGAACAATCTGCTGGTGCCGCGCATTGTGGGCGATGCACTGGACCTGCACCCCATCGCCGTGATGGTGGCGGTGTTGATGGGCGCGTCGCTGGCGGGGTTGGTCGGCGCAGTCCTGGCCGCGCCGGTCGTCGCCTCGCTGAAGCTGTATGGCGTGTATATCTGGCGCAAGATGCTGGACCTGCCGCCCTTCCCAGAACCGGAGCCGCCCAGCGGCGATAGCGCCGCAGCCGGGCGCGCCGCTGCTGGGCTTTCGCTCTTTGGCCCGCGCGACCCGGCTGCAAAATAGGGTGCTTGATTGCCGGTGAGACCGGCATAGCTTGCCGAATCTGCCCGCTTGATCGGAGGGACGACGATGCCGCTGCCTGAGCTTTACCCGCTGACTTTTGCGCCGATCTTTAAAGAATATCCCTGGGGCGGCCGCGCCCTGGGGGCGCGCTTGGGGCGCGCCATTCCGGATGGGATCGTGGCGGAAAGCTGGGAGATCGCCGCGCACGCCAACGGCGCGACCCAGGTCGATGCCGGGCCGCTGGCCGGGCGGACGCTGTTGGAGGTGCTGGGCGAATGGGGCGAGGCGTTGGTGGGCCGGCGCAGCGCCGACGAACTGGCGCAGGGGCGCTTCCCGCTGTTGATCAAGCTGCTCGACGCCAACCGCTGGCTGTCGGTGCAGGTGCATCCCAACGATGTCTATGCGCTGGCGCACGCCGGTGATCTGGGCAAGACCGAGATGTGGGTGATCTTGGCGGCGGAGCCGGGGGCCGAGGTGATCTACGGTTTCCGCGCCGGGGTAGACCGCACCGCCTTTGCGCGGGCGGTGGAGGCTGGGGAGAGTGAGCGCTGGCTGCACCGGATGCCGGTGCAGGCGGGGGACGTGGTCTTTGTGCCGGCGGGCGCGATCCACGCGCTGGGGCCGGGGTTGATCGTGGCGGAGATCCAGCAGAACAGCGACACGACCTATCGCATTTACGATTGGGGGCGGCCGCGGCCGCTGCATATCGACCGGGCGCTGGAGGTGTTGGACTTTGGGCTGGTCGAGCCGGGGCCGGTGCAGCCGCGCCCAGTGGCAGGCGCGGCGGTCGCCACCGAGGTGATCGGCGAGTGCGCCTATTTTCGCACCGAGCGGCTGCATCTGGCGCGAGGCGAACGATACAGCGGGGTGTGTGACGGCGCGACCTTTGAGATCTGGGGCGTGATGACGGGGGTCGCGGACCTGCACTGGCGGGGGGAGCCGGTGCGCCGTGCCGCGGTCAGTTGGGTGCTGCTGCCCGCCGCTTTGGGGGAGTTTGCCGTCGAAGCCACGCAGGACAGCGTGCTGCTGCGCGTGATCCGTCCGGAAGCGCACCATGTTTGATCGGGTGATCCGCAACGGTCTGGTCGTCGACGCGGCGGGCGTGACGCGCGCCGACGTCGCCATCCAGGGGGAGCAGATCGCGGCGATCGGGTTGGGGCTGGAAGGCCGGCAGACGCTTGACGCCGCCGATTGTTATGTGCTGCCTGGCGCGGTGGACCCGCATGTGCATCTGCAAATGGCGTTGGCGGGCCGGGTGAGCAGCGACAGCTTTGCGTCGGGCACGGTGGCGGCGGCCTGCGGCGGCACGACCACGGTGATCGACTTTGTGACGCCCGCACCGGAGCAGACGATGCTTGACGCGCTGGCCGCGCGGCGGGCGGAGGCCGACGGGCAAGTCGCGGTAGATTACGGGCTGCACATGACCGTGCCCACTTGGCACGGCGGCGACGCGGCACGGCTGGGCGAGCTAGGCGACGTGGTCGAGGCCGGCTGCGCCACCTTCAAGCTCTATCAGGCCTATGCGGGCATGATGCTCGACGATGTGGCGCTGCTGCGTGTGCTGCAAGCTGTCGCCGCGGCGGGCGGGCGAGCGGTGTTGCACGCCGAGACCGGCCCGGTGCTGGACCTGCTGCGCGGCCAGGCGCTGGCGGCAGGGCACACTGCGCCGGTCTGGCATGCACGCACACGCCCGCCGCGGCTGGAGGCGACGGCGATCCACCGCGCGGCGGAACTGGCGCACCTGGCGGGATGTCCCCTGCACATCTTTCATGTGGGCTGCGCCGAGGCGGTGGCCGAGGTCGCGGCGGCGCAGCGCCGCGGGGTCATGATCACCGGCGAGACCTGCCCGCAATATCTGCTGCTGACGGCAGATGAACAGTTGGGCAGCGCCGACGGCAAGCTCTATATTTGCGCGCCGCCGTTGCGCGGCCATGCCGACCAACTGGCGCTGTGGACAGGGCTGGCGGACGGCACGCTCGCCATGGTCAGCACCGACCACTGCCCCTGGACGGGCGAGGAGAAGAACCAGCCCGACTTTAGCCAAGTGCCGGGCGGCGTGCCCAGCATCGAGGCGCGCCTGGCGCTGATCCACCATTACGGCGTACGCCGCGGGCGCTTGAGCCTGGCCGCCTGGGTGGAGGTCTGCTGTACGGCCCCGGCTGCGCTGATGGGGCTGGGCCAGAAAGGGCGGCTGGCCCCCGGCTATGACGCCGATGTGGTGATCTTTGACCCGCAGACGCTCTATACCATCTCGCCAGCTACGCTGCACGAAACGGCGGGATGGACGCCCTACGACGGGATGAGCGTGGAAGGCTGGCCGCGCACGGTGCTGGTGCGCGGCCAGGTCGTGGTGCAGGAGGGGGGGTATACCGGCGCGAAGCCGGGCCGTTATCTGCCGCGCCGTTTTATCGCCTGATCTCCATGTTTTTGTTCCTCTCCAAGCTGCTGCCTCTCTTTGTCTACCCGTTGGGGTTTGCCTGCCTCTGTTTGATGGCGGCGCTGCTGACCCGCCGGCCGCGGCTGCGGCGGGTGTTGGCGGGCGCGGCGCTGGGCGTCCTGCTGGTTTTCAGCAGCCAGCCTGTGGCGAACCGGCTGGCGCGCAGCCTCGAATGGCGCACTCTGCCCCCGGCGGAGCTGCCCAACGCCGATGCGATCGTGCTCTTGGGCGGCGGGACGCGCCCGGCGCTGCCGCCGCGCAGCTTTTCGGAAATGAACGAGGCCGGCGACCGCATGGTGCAGGCGGCGCGGCTTTACCACGCAGGCAAGGCCCCGCTGATCGTCGCCAGCGGCGGCTATATCGAGTTCCTGGGGTCAACCGTCCCCGAAGCCGAGGCCATGCAGGAGTTGCTGGAGCTGCTGGGCGTGCCGGCCACCGCGATCTTGCGGGAAGACCGGGCGCGCAACACCTATGAGAATGCGCTCTATGTGCGCGCCCTGCTGCACGAAGCAGGGGCGAACCGGATTCTGCTGGTCACATCGGCCATGCACATGCCGCGGTCGGCGGCGATCTTTGCGCATCAAGGCTTCGACGTCATCCCGGCCCCGGTAGATTTTTGGGTCACACGCACGCCGGAGGGGCAGGGGGCAGAGGTTGGGATCGGCGGGCGGCTGCTGCCGCTGCTGCCCAGCGCCGAAGCGTTGGATCTCTCGACACGCGCGCTGAAGGAGTATATCGGCATGGTGGTCTACCGGCTGCGCGGCTGGCTGTAGGGTAGCTGTCGGTAAGCTGTGGGCAAGGCACCGGCGAGGCCGCGGCGGAAGCGTGCGCCGCCCGCCCAGCCGTGTGAGTCGGATCGGGATAGAGTATGGAGCCGGTTGGGACAAATGCCGAACGGGACAAATGTCGTAGCTGAAATCAGCAGCCGTCCCTATCCGCTGGGTCGAGACTTGTTTAGCCTATACAGCACAGGGGGCGTGCGAGAGCGGGCAAACCGGCCTCGCACGTCGTAGAGGGAAACGGATGAAGCGCCATCAACACGCCAACGGCGTGGTTACCTATACGTTCGAGTCGCTCGCCGCTCTGCCGGTGCGCGCCCATGTCAGCACCCGTCACGGCGGCGTCAGCCCTGCGCCGTGGGACTCGCTGAACTTCAGCGTGCGCCGCGGCGATACGCCGGAGCGTGTGCAGGCGAACCGGCTGCGTTTTGCCGAGGCGGTGGGCGTTGCGCCGGAGCATCTCGTCTCCTGCCGCCAGGTGCACGGCACGGGGGTTGCCAAGGTCGATTGGGCCGACGCCGGGCAGGTGCAGGAGGGGGTGGATGCGGCCATCACCGATGCTGTGGGGCTGCCCTTGGGGCTGGTCTTCGCCGACTGTGTGCCGCTGCTGCTCTATGACCCGGCGCGGCATGTGCTGGGGGTCTGTCACGCCGGCTGGCGCGGGACGGTGAACGGCGCGGCCGCGGCGACGGTGTGGGCGCTGCAGGCGGCCTATGGCACAGAGCCAGGCGATCTGCGCGCCGCCATCGGCCCCAGCATTGGCCCGGCCAGCTATGAGGTGGGCGACGAGGTGGTGGGGATGGTGCATGCGCGGTTGTCACAGCCCGGCGCGGTGTTGAGCTATCCGCACGGGCCGGAGCGGCGGGCGCATCTCGATCTGTGGCGGGCCAACGCGCTCCAGTTGATCGAGGCCGGCGTGCCGGAGGCGCAGATCGAGATCAGCGCCATTGATACGGCGCAGCACACCGGCGACTTTTTCAGCCATCGCGCCGAGCAGGGTCGCTGCGGCCTGTTTGGGATGATGGCATGGCTGGCGCCGAAGGCGTGAAGGCAGTATGACAGGGCAGACATGGTCTGAGGTAATGCTGAGGTAATGGGGGCATAGAGTAATCGCAGTCTTCCTCGGCTCTACTCCAATTTAGCGCAGGAGTCATAGCGCATATGAATCGCATATTGGCAAGCATCCCCGGGCGCGGGTGGACCGTGCTCTGGGTCGGGATTCTGTTGGCCGCGTTCTGGGGACACTCAGACGTGCAAGCGCAAAGCAGTTGGACGGTGCCCAGTGTGGCGCCGGTGTTGTCTAATCCGGATTTTGAATGCGCCGATGGCTATACGCCCGATGTAAACCCTGCCGGCGATGCCACGTTGATCCCCAACGGGTGGACGGTGAGCTACCGCAGCGGCGCGCCGTTTCTTTCGAGCACGCGGCTGAAGTATCGCGGCGGCGTGTGCGACGACAGCGGCGGGCTGCCCTTTGTCGAGAAGCTCAACGGCCACGACAGCCTGACCATTCTGTCGCAGCATATCGAGTGGAGCGATGCGCCGGGTAAGCCCTTTGACGTGGTGCTCTATCAGCAAGTGCCTGCGACCGTCGGCGGCATCTACAGCCTGAGCGGCTGGCTGGTCAGCATCTGCGGGCGCAATTCGAAGCCGTTCGACTGTCCCGAAGGCTATTATATCGCCAAGGCCGTGGGGCTGGACCCAAATGGCGGCACCGACCCTGACGCAGCGTCGGTCGAGTGGGTGGAAAATCGCGACGGCCATGTGGACAGCAACGGCGAGCGGCTGGGCTGGCAAAACATGCGTGTGGCGACGCGGGCGTTGTCGAACCGAGTGACGGTCTTTGTGCGGATGTCCAGCCCGTTCCAGTGGCACGGGAATCTGGGATTTGTGGACGCATTCAGCCTGGTGCGCGGGCCGCTCTCGGAACTGGCGGCGCTGCCATCCGAGGTGGAGGGCAACCAGGTGGAGGTCGCCTGGATTGGGCAGCAGTCGCCCGATGTCTTGCAGATGGCGGGCAGCACCCATCAGTTGCTGTTCGATGTGCAGGCGCGCTATGGCCGCACCGGCGAGTGGCGCGACCTGGTGACAGGCGCGGTGGATGCCGGCAGCACGACCTTTACCGCGCCCTGTGTGGATGCTGCCTATGAGTTCCGGGTGCGCGCCCGCAGCGAGCAGCCGGAGGGCTCGAGCGGGCTGTGGCCGAACCAACGCTATCCGGGCGTGTGGAGCACGCCCGTGCGCGTCTATTTCAATGCGGCGCAGCCTGTCGAGGACCCCGCGACGCCCGCCGTGCCCAACGTTCCCGACGGGCCGATCCGGATTTTCATCCCGCAGGTGTCCAAGGCGGCAAACTGCTAGCAGTTGACCGGCTGTTCGTGGCGCAGCGGGGCATGTGTGAGCGCCAGGAGCCGGTGTTTCCGATCTGCGGCGCAGACTGGTACAATCCATGCTAGTCTGCGCCGTTTTTTGTCCTGTGCTCACACTGAATGGTCGAGCTGAGCTGATGCCCGAAGTACCCCAACCTGATCCACGCCGGATTGCCGAAAACTTAGCGCAGGTGCGGGCACGCATCGCCGCGGCGGCGGCACGCGCCGGGCGCGACCAAGCGGCGGTGACGCTGGTGGCAGTCAGCAAGACGCAGCCGTTGGCGGCGATTGAAGCGGCCTATGCGGCGGGCCAGCGCGATTTTGGCGAAAACCGGCTGGAGGAGTTGTGGCCGAAGGTCGAGATGGCAGCGCAGGCAGGCCTGGGTGAGATCCGCTGGCACCTGATCGGCACGATCCAAAGCCGCAAGACGCCGCAGGCGGTTGGCCCGTTCGTCTTGATCCATTCCGTCGACCGCATGAAGATTGCGGCGCGGCTCAGCCGGGATGCGGAGGCCGCGGGCCGGGTGATGCGCGTGCTGCTGGAGGTCAACATCAGTGGCGAGGCCAGCAAACACGGTTTTGCGCCCGCGGCGTTGATGGCGGAGGCTGCTGCGCTGGCAGATCTGCGGGGCATTCAGGTGCAAGGGTTGATGACCATGGCCCCGCTGGAGGTCGAGGCGGAGGCGACGCGGCCTGTCTTTCGCGGGCTGCGCCAGTTGCGCGATGCGCTGGCCGCGGCCTATCCGGCGATAGATTGGCGGCAGTTGTCGATGGGCATGACCAATGATTTCGAGGTGGCCGTCGAGGAGGGCGCGACGTTGGTGCGCGTGGGGTCAGCGATCTTTGGGCAGCGCATGGCGTAGGGGTTAGGTGTGGGTGTGACTGGGCTTGAGCCATGACCAGGGGAGCGACTGTGGAGAACCAGGCATGATCCAGAGCGATAAGATTGCGTTCATCGGCAGCGGGGCCATGGGCGAGGCGATGATTAAAGGGCTGTTGGACCAGGGCTTGGTCCGCCCTGAGCAGATCGTCGCCAGCGACCCGGTGGAGGGTCGGCGGCAGGCGATGGCGCGCGACTACGGCGTCCGGACCACGGCGGACAACCTGGAGGCAGTGGACGGCGCGGGTGTGGTGGTGCTCAGCATCAAACCGCAGGTGTTGGGCAAGGTGCTGCCCCCTTTGGGTGGAAAGCTACAGCGCGAGGCGCTGGTCTTGAGCATCATTGCGGGCGCGCCGATCTTTGCCCTGGCGAACGGGTTGGGCCATGATCGCATTGTGCGCACGATGCCCAACACACCGGCGCAGGTCGGCAAGGGCATGACGGTGTGGACGGCGACGCCGGCGGTGAGCGAAGCGCAGCGGCAGGAGACGCGCCTGATCTTGGGCGCGCTGGGCGAAGAGATCGCGGTGGACGACGAGAGCTATCTGGATGCGGCTACCGGGCTGAGCGGCTCCGGGCCAGGCTTTGTCTTTTTGCTGCTCGAAGCGTTGATCGATGCGGGGGTGCAGGCCGGTTTCAGCCGCGCCGACGCGCACAAGATGGTGTTACAGACGGTGGAGGGCAGCGTCGCCTTGGCGCGTGCGTCGGGGCTGCATCCGGCGGAGTTGAAAAATCGTGTGACCAGCCCGGCGGGCACAACGGCCGCGGGGTTGTTTGAACTGGAGGCCGCGGGGGTGCGTGCGGCCTTGATCCGAGCCGTGGTGGCTGCCCAGGCGCGCAGCCGCGAGCTAGGGGCCGTTTATAGCCAGGAAGGGAAAAAGTAGATTGATCACGCTGTTGCTTTTGCTGCTGCAGCTCTATAGCTATGTTTTGTTGGCGCGCGCCTTGGTCAGTTGGATCCCGAATCTGGATCCATACCACCCGGCGGTGCAGTTTCTGTATCGCTTGACGGAGCCGGTGTTGGAGCCGATCCGCAAGCTGATCCCGCCGCTGGGCGGGGTGATGGATATTTCGATCATCGTCGCGTTTTTCGCCATCGTTATCTTAGAGCAGTTGCTGCGCTCGCTGGTCTAGGGCCGGCGTCGTCGAATCGCTCTGAGGCCGGGGCGCGCCGGCGCGGCAGGGGAAAGGTCTTCGGTGACCGGCACTTTGGAAGTGCCGGTCACTTCAATTTTCGGGGACCCTGATCGCGGGCAGGAAATAGCGCCGGGCCAGCGGGATCTCGAAGGTGACCTCGAGGGCCGTGCTGGGGGTCAACACGCGCACGTGCGCCGAAGCTTGGGTTGGATCTCGCACGATCAGAGCCGTCTCGACCTGGCCATTGCCGGTCTCATCTGCGGCAGGGTTCAATGTGCCGTCGGCGCTGAAGAACTGAACCGCCGTGCCATCCGCCACCAGATTCCCGTTTTTGTCCTGTACGAGGAAGGTGAGCTCCCATTCGTTGTCGGCAGCAGTGATGGGGGGAACGCCATCACCTATGCGAACAATCTCAGCGGGTGGCCCAGGGATGGTAGTCGCTTTGAGCAGGGCGGCGGCGAGGTCGATGCGGCCCGCGCCCAGTTCGCTGTCCGGGCCGGGCAGGCTGGCGCGGTTCACATCCACGGCTGTACTTTTGAGTAGATCGACGATCTGGCCGACGTTGAGGTCGGGGCGCAGACTCCACAGCAGGGCCGCGCCTGCCGCGGCATGGGGCGCGGCCATGCTTGTGCCGCTGAGCAGGCGGTAATCGCCGCCGAGATAGGTGCTGAGGATTTCGTTGCCCGGCGCGGCCAGGTCGACGGCTTCGCCGGTGTTGCTAAACTCGGCCTTGAAGTCGGTCTCGGTGGTGGCGGCAACGGCCAATACCTCGGGATAGGCGGCGGGCCAGAGCACTGTGCTTCGGGTGTTGCCCGTGGCGGCGACGACCAGCATCCCGGCATCATAGGCGGCGCGTATGGCATCGCCGAAAGCCGGCATATCGCTGCCGACTGTGAGGCTCAGGTTGGCGACGCGGAACCCCATGGCGCGCGCATAGTCTAAGGCGGCAATGACGTCGCTGACCCAGCCCGCGCCAGTGGCATCCAGCACGCGCAGGGGCGCGGCGCGCAGGTTGGGGCCGAGGCCGGCAATGCCGATGCCGTTGTCGACGGCGGCGGCGACGATGCCAAAGACGTGCGTGCCGTGGCCTTGCTCGTCTTGCGGTTCGTTATCTCCGATGCCATCGCCGGCGCCGACCCAGTCCCAGCCGTAGATATCGTCGACATAGCCGTTGTCGTCGTCGTCGACGCCCGGCCTGCCGTTTTGTTCGGCAGCGTTGACCCACAGCCGCTCTTGCGGCAGGTCCGGGTGGGTGATGTCGTAGCCGGTATCAATGATCGCAACCGGCACGGTGGGGCTGCCGCCTGGGCCATCGGCTTGTGCGAGCTGGACCCGATAGTCCAGCATTACATAGCGGACGCCCGGCAGACCCATCAGCGCCGCTTGCGCGGCCTGTGTGGCGTCCGCGGCATCGGGACCCAGCGCCTGCGCCTGGGGCGCTGACGGCGCTATGTCCGGCAGCGAGACCTCGGCGATGTGGAGTGCGGGGTAGACGCGCCGCAGCGTCAGGCCCTGGGCTGCGAGGATGGCGGCAAAGCTGTCGAGCGGCGTATCCGGCTCGATGCCGACCAGCAAGCGCCCTGGCCGGAAGGCCGGGGGCGCGCTGTCCGCGGCGGCCTGGAGCGGCTGGGAGATCGTCTGGGCCTGGCTGCGCGTGGGCACAGCCAGCGCCGCCAGGAGCAGCGCTGCCGACAGGCCGAGGATGAGCAGCGGGAGGATGGCGCAGAAGCGTGATTTGGTTGCGTTGGCTTGTGTGTGCAAAGGTGTCAGATGCATCATAGTACCGGTCGCACCGGCAGTCGAGTCCATAGCGTTCTTGCTGGATCATAGACGAACTTGCTGCGCACGTCGAACTAGGCACAGGCCAAGATGACGATCTTGAGGCTG
>QEUY01000067.1 GCA_003577365.1 Chloroflexota bacterium
ACAAATTAGCGAGGTAATGTCATTCCGACCGAAGGGAGGAATCTCTCTGAGGGCGTACCTGACGCAGAGGGATTCCTCGGCAGGAGCCTCGGAATGACAGTTGCCGCATTTAATTGTAAAAGATCATTACCGTAGTCCGTACGGGTCTGTCCTAATACCTCTTGGCACAGCCGCCAAAGGCGGCACTCCCTACTCTCTTTCTTCCTCTGGCCTTTGCGCCCTCTGCGCTCTTTGCGGTGAACTCTCCGCCTACGCCTGAATACCGCCCTCGGTCAACTGGCGCGGGTCGAGCAGCCGGTCCAGTTCTTCGGCAGTCAGGTCGGTGGTCTCCAGCGCCACCTCCTTACCAGCGCCACCTCCTTAAGCGAGCGCCCTTCGGCATAAGCCTGCTTGGCCAGCTTGGCCCCCTTCTCATAGCCGATCACCGGGTTGAGCGCCGTCACCAAGATCGGGTTGCGCCCCACCAACTCCGCAATATGCGCCTCGTTGACCGTAAAGCCCGCAATCGCCTTATCGGCCAGCACGCGGCTCCCTGCCGCCAGCAGTTCAATGCTCTGGCACAGGTTATAGGCGATCACCGGCAGCATCACGTTGAGCTGGAAATTGCCGTGTTGGCCGCCCAGGTTGATCGTGACGTCGTTGCCCATCACCTGAGCGCAGACCATCATCACCGCTTCGGGGATGACCGGGTTGATCTTGCCCGGCATGATGCTGCTGCCTGGCTGCAGCGCAGGCAGCACGATCTCGCCCAAGCCTGCAATCGGCCCGCTGTTCATCCAGCGCAGATCGTTGGCGATCTTCATCAGGCTCACAGCCACCGTCTTCAACTGCCCGCTCAACTCCACCGCCGTGTCCTGGGTGCTGAGCGCCTCGAAATAGTTGCTGCTGGTGACAAAGGCACAGCCGGTCATCTCCGCCAGCTTGGCCGCAATGCGCGCGCCAAACTCCGGATGGGCGTTAATGCCCGTCCCCACCGCGGTCGCGCCCTGCGCCAACTCACCCAGCCGGGGCAGCGTGGACTCCAAACGCTGGATGCCGTGCGCAATCTGGCTGGCCCAGCCGCCCACCTCCTGCCCCAAACGCACCGGCATGGCGTCCATCAGATGCGTGCGCCCGGTGGTGACGACATGATCGACCTCATGCGCCTTCTTCTCCAGCGCGCCATGCAACTGCGTCAACGCCGGGATCAAGTCCTGCGTCACCAGCACATAGGCGCTGACATGGATCGCCGTGGGGATCACGTCGTTGCTGCTCTGGCTCATGTTCACATGGTCATTGGGGTGGACCTTGCTGCCCAGCCGCTCGCTCGCCAGATGGGCGATCACCTCATTGGCGTTCATGTTGGTGCTGGTGCCCGACCCGGTCTGGAAGATGTCCAGCGGGAATTGGCGGTCGTGCTTGCCCTCTGCGACCTCTTGCGCCGCGGCTTGGATGGCGTCCGCCATGGCGGGGTCCATCAGCCCCAACTCGGCATTCACCGCCGCGGCCGCGCCCTTGATCAACCCCAGGGCACGGATCATGGCGCGCGGAAAGCGCAGATCGCTGATCGGAAAGTTCTCCACCGCGCGCTGCGTCTGCGCGCCATACAGCGCATCGGCAGGGACCTTGATCTCGCCCAGGCTGTCCCGTTCAATACGATAGCTCTGCTCTGACATAGTGGCTCCTTTGCCTCCGCCGGCTGTCCTCCGGTGCGGCGCACCGGCCCAAGGACAGGAACTCGGTTTTGTCTAGATTGACGGTCGGTTGAAGCGTCGCTTGGCGTTGTGACTGTCATTGTAGCATCTCGGATTTTCGGGGACAATTTGACAGCCTCTCTGGGCTTGCCTACAATCGTAAGCGAAGAAAGGGAGCCTGCATGGCCGAGACGATTCTGATCGTAGAGGACGACCGCCGTATCCGCGACCTGCTGCGCCGCGGGCTGATCTTCGAGGGCTACAGCGTGGAAACTGCCGAAGATGGCGAAGCCGCATTGCGCATTGCCCGTGACAAAGAACCCGACGCCGTGATCCTCGACCTCATGCTGCCCGGTATGGATGGCCTCGAGGTCTGCCGCCGGCTGCGCAGCGCCTCCAATGTGCCCATCTTGATGCTCACGGCGCGCGACACCGTGCCCGACCGCGTCACGGGGCTGGATGCCGGGGCCGACGACTACATGGTCAAACCCTTTGCCTTTGACGAACTGCTGGCGCGGCTGCGTGCCATCTTTCGCCGCCACCGCCTCGAAAAGACCTCCGACACCGTGCGCTTTGCCGACGTCACCCTCAACCCGCGCACACGCCAGGTCTTTCGCGGCCAAGACGAGATCCAGCTCACCGCCAAGGAATTCGACCTGCTGGAGCTGTTTATGCGCCACCCCAACCAGGTGCTCACACGCGAACTGATCTATGAGCACATCTGGAACTATGACTTTGGCGGCGAAAGCAACATCATCGAAGTCTATGTGCGCTATCTGCGCACCAAACTCGAAGCAGGCGACAAACCGCGCCTGATCCAAACCGTGCGTGGCGTCGGCTATGCTCTGCGCGAAAGTTAGCCGTGCCGCCTGCTGCCATCCGGCGCGATCGTGACCCATGATCTCTAGCTTAAGCGTCTCTCACCCCGTCTTCATATCCTTCTCAACTGGCCGGCGCAGGCTGATGCCATGGGTTGGAGTGCAGATGCTTGGCGCGCCTATGCGCGCGACGCCGCAACCGAGCTTAGACCCCAGGCGACCGGCCCCATACGGGCTGGGCACGGCTTTCCTATGACGATCCGGCTGCGGCTGACGCTCTGGTATACGGCCCTCTTGGGCGCGACCTTGATCCTCTTCAGCTTCTTTTTCTACTCGATCCTGGCCGCAAATCTCTGGGCGCAGACCCAGCAGGAGGCCGCGCGCCAAGCAGGCGAAGTCGCCAACACCCTAACGCTGCAACTGCAGGGCAACATCCTGATCATCCGCAACAACCCGACGCGCATCCAGTTCCCCGACCTCGACTTTTTCGCCAACTCCGTAGGCGTCCAGGTGATCGACCTCAACGGCATGATCCTCAAGCGCAGCAGCAACCTGGGGCCGATGCCCGTGCCCAATTACACCCAGGCCCTGGCCGACATCCGCATGGGCAAGAACCACCGCTTCTACACCTCCGGCAACGACGACGTGCCGCTGCTCGTCTTCAGCGTGCCGATCATCGCCAACCGCACCATTGTCGGCGCGGTCCAGGTGATCAAACCGGTGGCCGGGGTCGAGAACACTTTGGGTCAGGTCAGCCGCTATCTGATCTTCGGAACCGCGCTCAGCCTGATCTTGGCGGCGATTGTGGGCGCGTTTTTGGCGCGCCGCGCCCTCACCCCCATCGACACCATCACCCAGACCGCGGGAGCGATCAGCCGCACCAAAGACCTCAGCCGCCGTCTCAAAATCCCCAACGACGCCAGCGAGGTCGGCCAGTTGGCCCTCACCTTCAACGACATGCTCGACCGCATCCAGCAGCTCTTCCATACGCAGGAGCGACTGGTGGCCGACGTCAGCCATGAGCTGCGCACCCCGCTGACCACGGTGCAGGGCAACATCGAGCTTCTGCGCCGCATCAGCCACGGCGCGCCCGGCGGCCGCGGCGAGATGACCGCCGAGCTGATGCAAGAGACGCTCGACGAAGTGGAGAGCGAAACCGCGCGCATGGGAACCATGATCAGCGACCTGCTCCTGCTGGCCCAGGCCGACAGCGGCGCGCTCCAATTGCAGATGGAGCCGGTCGAGATGGACACGCTGCTGCTCGACGTCTATCGCCAGGCGCGGCGCATCGCCGAGCGCCGCGGCCCGCACGGCGGGCTGGAGATCCGGCTGGGGGCCGAAGACCAGGCCCTGGTGCGCGGCGACCGCGAACGGCTGCGCCAGGTGCTGCTCAACCTCGTCGACAACGCCATCAAGTATACACCCGGCGAAGGCGCCATCACCTTGGGGCTGGAAAAGCTCAACGGCTGGGTCAAGATCAGCGTCAGCGATACCGGCATCGGCATCAGCCCCGAAGACCAGGCGCATATCTTCGAACGCTTTTACCGCGCCGACAAGGCGCGCAGCCGTGAACTGGGCGGCAGCGGGCTGGGGCTGAGCATCGTTCACTGGATCGCCCACGCCCATCACGGCCATATCGACGTGCAAAGCCAATTGAACCAGGGCAGCACCTTTACGCTCTGGCTGCCCGCGCTTGAAGAAGGCTCCAATGCCGCCGCCCAGGTCACGCACGAAGCGGAGGCCTGGGCGGCATAAAACGCCGCTGTCACAGCAGCGCCGTCGATGCGGTTTTCCCCATGCACGCCGCCCGCCGGGCGGCGCGGCCAAGGGCGTCTAGTCCAACAAAACCGTTGCCGTGAGGATATTCAGCAGTTCATCTTCCTGGGCCAACACGTCTTGCGGGTCGCCAAAGATCAACTGCATCACCCCGCCGTCGCTGCGCAGGTCGATATAGAGCACCACAGGCGTGATCAGGCCGCTGAAATCGCCCTCCCCGCCCAGCCGGAGGGTGATCGCCCCCTCACGCGCATAGTGGGCGTTGAGCGTTTCGTCGACCGTAAAATCACCGCCTTCCGACATCTTCTCCACCAGACCGGCGAAGACTTCATCCACGACGGCAGGGTCCGGCTCTCCGTCCGGCTGGCTCAACAACTCGTCTACCAGTTCGCCGACCTCCGGCCCCAAATCAGACTCCGTTCCCAGCATCAGCGCCAGCGTATACTCCGGGTCGGCGATCAAAAGGGGCAGCGTCTCGTCATTTGTGCCGGTCACATGCCAACCTTCGGGGATGGTGGTCTCCAAGATGCCGGCGTTGTCGCCGAAGACCAGGCCGCCGCTCTCCGCCGTTGCCAGCGTCAGGAGTTCCTCGTCAAAGGTGATGCTCTCTGCGACCTGGGCCACGCCGGGGGCCACCGCATCCCATTCTTCGGCGGGCGCAAAGGCGAAGAACATATAGGCGGTTTCACCCGGCGAGATGGCGTAGAAAGCGCCGCTGCCCTCCACGCCTTCAATCGTCGCGTCGAAGTGGATCCCGGCCATCGGCACATGCTGCGCTGTCTGGCGGATCTCGATGCTCGTCAGCTCGGCCCCCTCCAAATACTCCCCCACCAGCATTTCCGGCATATTGGCGAAGAAGTATATCAGGATCATGCCTGGGAAGTCGCCGCCGGCATCCTGCATGGTCGCCACAAACTCGCTGTCGGGGGCCGACATATCGAACAGGCTGCCAAAGCCCCCCTCCGAGACCTCCCAATCCGCCGGGGCGTGCAGCGTAATCCCACCGCTGGAGTATTCCGCCAAGCCGGAGCTGCCGGATGCCGGGGTCTCTTCTGGGGCGGGTGTAGCCTCTGCTTCGGGCGCCGGTTCCTCTTCGGGCACGGGCGTCGGCCTCCGCAGTTCGGGCAGGGTGCTCAACCCCGATGCAGCGGCAGGCGGCGCGCCATGCGCCGCCAGACCTGCGGTCGCCGCCACGCCCCGCGCCACGCTTTCGGCCAGCACAGGATCAAACGTCCCCTCCTGCTGCGCCGTCCTGACGCGCGGCGCAGCCCATAACGGGCTGCTGGCTGGCCCCATCACCAGCGCGGCGATCACTCCCGCCAGCACAACCCGGCGTATCAGCCTGTACATCGTTCCTCCTCTACCTTGTTCTACCTTGATCCAATTTGATGTGGTCTTGGTTTCGCGGTTTCGATTCGGCCGCTATTGCACATCCACAGCATGGGCAACCGGCAGCGCAATAAAGAAGGTCGTGCCGCGGCCCGCTTCGCTGCGCGCCCAAATCTGGCCGCCGTGCGCTTCGACAATCGCCTTGGTCAGGAACAGCCCCAGCCCCGCGCCCGACGTGCTGCGCCGCAGGCTGCTGTCCACCCGATAGAAGCGATCAAAGATATGGTTCAACTCCTCCTGCGGGATCCCGATCCCCTGATCGGCCACAAAGAGCACCACGCGCGCCTGCCCGTCCAGTTCGGGCGGGCGCTGGCTCCACCCGCCAATACGGATCACACCGCCGTCGGGTGAATATTTGATGGCGTTGCCCAACAAGTTGGTCAGCACCTGGCGCAGCCGTTCTTCGTCCCCCCAGACCAGCGGCAGCGGTGCGCCGAAGTCGAGTTCAATCTGGTGTGTGCTGGTCTGCGTGCGGTAGGCCTCGGCGATCTTGCGCACCAGCGCCTCTAGATCGACCTCGGCGAAATCCAAGCGCAGCCCGCTAGCCTGGATGCGGCTGACATCCAGCAAATTGTTGATCAGCGACTCCAGCCGGTCAGCCTCCTCCTCGATGATCTCCAGACTTTGCCGCGCCGTGGCCGCGTCCCAGGCGGCGTCGGGCCGCGCCAGCGTCTGGGCATAGCCCTTGATCAACGCCACGGGTGTCTTTAGCTCATGGCTGATGATCGAAGTGAAGGTAGACTTCATCTCCTCTTCCTCGCGGAAGCGAGTGATATCGTGTACGTTGACAATGATGTTGACCAGATGCCCCGCCTCGTCATAGAGCGGCGAATAGGTGGCGGAGACCGTCACCCGCCCGCCCCCCGGGCGCACCAGATCGCCTTCACAGCGCAAGCTGACCCCCTCGACGAGCGCATTCACCGTGTCGGCCTGGCACAAATCCTCGCCCACCACGTTTGTGAGCAACAGCACCTCATGGCAAGGACGGCCCAACGCCTCCGCCTCGCTCATATCCAGCATGGCGGCCAGCGCCTGGTTGATCACCACCACACGGCGATGCACATCCAGGATCAAAATGCCGTCGGCGCTGTTCTCAATGATCGTCGCCAGGCGGCTGCGTTCGGTCTCCAACTGGTGATAAAGCCGCGCATTGCGCACGGCAATGGCCGCCTGGTCGGCAAAGCCTTGCAGAAACTGCCAGTCCATCTGCGTAAAGGCATATTCGCTGCGGAAGAGGTAGATCACGCCCAGCAGCTCATCTTCAAACAGCAAGGGCAGACCGACCACCTGCCCCAAGGTGAAGCCCAGGCGCTCCTCCACCTGGCGCACGCGCGCCTGCATGTCGAGGAAATCATTGGAATCGGCGCCGGCATCGCTCTCGACACTGTCCCCGATACCGGCCTCAACATCGCTCTCGATACCTATGCCGGCCCCGTCTCTGGCCGCTGCCGGCTTCTCCTCCTGCATGCGCGGCACCATATCCAGCAGGGGTTCAAAATCCGGCCAGACCTGGGGCGGGATGTTGTAGACAGCGCGGATCTGAAAATAGGTGCGTCCCTCAGCGGGCGTCCCTGCGCTCGAAGGGTCGCGCGCCAGCACGATCAGCCCGGCGCGGCAGCCCACCATCTCGGCGGCGCTGCTCAAGATCAGCTTCAGCAAGCTGGGCAGGTCCAGCCGCGAGGTCATGGCGCGCGTGATGCGCAGCAGGTATTCACGCTGGCGCAGTTGATAGGTCGCAAGCAGGGCAGGTACGTTCATAGGCCCATTATAGCGCACCAGGGGAGAGACACAAGCGCCATGCACAGCTCTCCCCGCGCAAACGAGACACACCGGCGCTCGGCGGCTTATGTTGATGTTGTAGCTGTTGATGTTGTAGCAGGCCTACTTGTTTTCGGGCAGGCGATCGCATTACACTTGCCGGCAGGGGTCGATGCCCGGCTGGTCCGCAGCCCGGCGCACCAGGCCCCTACGAGCATGTTGAAAGGGGCGCATCATGGCTGAGAGCGTGTATAAGATCATCGAACTAGTCGGCACAAGCACAGAATCCTGGGAGCGGGCCGCAGCCGTCGCGGTGGAGACAGCCGCCAAGAGCCTGCGGGACCTGCGCATCGCCGAGGTCGTTCAGTTGGACATGCAGCTAAGCGAGGGTCAAGTGCTGGCCTATCGCGCCAAAGTGCGGCTGTCGTTCAAGTATCACACCGAAGAGGACTAGACATAGGCAACGACAACGCCAGGGCGCAGTTGCGCCCTGGCGTCCAAACGACTCGCCCCTTACCACCTGGCGACACGCCAGCCGGCCCTAGACCAAATCCTCGCCTGTGAACCAATCCGGCAGCAGGTCGCGCACGGTCGTCGTGCGATAGTCGCCGGCAGCGTTGCTGATATAGACGGTCATGCGCGGCCCCAACTCGGCCATCACCTGGCGGCATGTGCCACAGGGCGACCCGCCGTTCTCGGTCGCCACGGCAATTGCCACCAGGTCGCGCTTGTCTTGAGCAATGGCGCCGGTCAACGCCACGCGCTCGGCGCAGATCGTCGCCGGGTAAGCCGCGTTCTCCACGTTGCAGCCCAGGATCACCGAACCGTCCGCCGCCAGCACGGCGGCGCCCACGGCGTAACGGCTGTAGGGCGCATAGGCGCGCTGCCGCGCCCCCAGCGCCTGGGCCACCAGTTCCTCTGCCGTCATCCGGCCTTCACGCACCATCCGCCCCTTTGCCTGTTGAGCATGCGCCTAGTCCGATGCTGAATAGTTGAGTTCGGGTTTGGCCGCAGAAGTGGCAGCGGTGTTGGCCGCGGCCTGGCTGCGCCCCTCAGCGTCAACGCCCGCATCTTGGTTCAGCCGTTCGGCGCGCACCTGCTCGATGCGCCGCCCTTCCAAAGTGAGCACGGTGAAGCGCCAGCCGCCCACTTCGACAAATTCCCCCTGGCGCGGCACATGGCCCAACAGGCTGTAGATCATCCCGCCCAGCGTATCGGCGTCTTCATTGGGCAGCTCAGTATCGAGCAGCTTGGACAGCGAATAGACGTCGAAGCGCGCGTTGAGCAAGTAGGCATTGGGGCCGATGGTCTGCACATAGGTCTCTTCCAGGTCATACTCATCCTGGATATCGCCGACGATCTCTTCGAGAATATCCTCGATCGTCACCAAACCCGCCGTCCCGCCATATTCGTCGACCACGATGGCGATATGGATATGGTCACGCTGCATCTCGCGCAGCAGCGTGTTGACCTTCTTGCTCGCCGGGACAAAGGTCGCCGGGCGCAGCAATGTGCGGATCGGCACATCGTCTTGGCCGGCATGGAAACAGGCCAACAGGTCTTTGGCATAGAGCAGCCCCACGATGCGGTCGATATATTCATCATAGACCGGGATGCGGCTGTGGCCTGCGTCGATGATCACGCTCAAGGCATCGCGCAGGCTGGTCTCCACGGCCACCGCCACGATGTCCAGCCGGGGCACCATCACCTCACGTGCCGCCGTCTCATCCATCTCCAGGATGCTGGCGATCATCTCCTTTTCGCTCTCGAGGATCGGCTCGTCGTCCTCGCCGCCCATCACCGAGCGCAGCGCCTCCTCCACAGGGGCCGGGTTAGGCGGCTCGACGGGGCCGCCGGCCCACTGCAACAGGGCCGTCACCGGGGTCAACAACCAGACCAAGACACGCAGCAGGTGCGCCAGATGCAGCGCCACCACATCGGCCCGCGCCCAAACCCAACTACGCACCAGGGTTTGCAACAGGACCAGGAGCAGCCAGGCGATGGCCGTCACCATCAAAAGCTGCCCCAGCGTGAATGTATTGGGCAGCAGCCGTGCCACGGCTGCCCCCGCCACCAAGACCGCGGCCGTGTTCAGCAGCATGGTCGCGAGCTCCACCGAGCCGGGATTGCGCAGCAAATGCTCCACAACCTTGGCCCTCGACTCGCCCTCTTCGCTCCTCTTGCGCATCGCGCTCCGGCTCACACCCAAGAGGCTGGTCTGGGCGGCGATGGCAAAGCCAATCGCGGCCAAGGCCAGCACAAGAAGCGATAAGGGTATAGGGTCAGGTTCCATCAATTCTCCTCTACGCTGTGGGCGGCGCGCTCTCCCCTGCCGCCGGGCTAGGGGAAGGCGCTTCCTGCTTTACTGCGGGCCGGGCGGGAACGCCATAGACCAACGTATGCGGCGCTACATCCCGCGTCACCACCGACCCTGCGCCTGTGCGCGCGCCAGCTCCCAATTCTACCGGCGCGACCAACAACGTGTCGCTGCCGACAAAGGCATCCTCTCCAATTACCGTCTTGCTCTTGACTTTCCCATCATAGTTGCAGGTGATCGTCCCCGCGCCGATATTGGCATGGGCGCCCACCTGAGCGTCGCCGATATAGCTAAAGTGGCCCATATGCACCCCAGGCCCTAAATAGCTGTTCTTCACCTCGCCAAAGCTGCCCATATGTACCCCTTCGCCCAAATGCGCGCCCTTGCGCAGCCGGCCAAAGGGGCCGATCTCGGCGTGCATCTCCAGCCGCGCCCCCTCAATGTACGAACAGATCACGCGGCAGTAGTCGCCGACCTCACAATCAAAGACCTGCGAATAAGGGCCGATCACGGCATGGCGGCCAATGCGCGTCTGGCCGTGCAGATGGCTCCCCGGCCAGATCACCGTGTCGCTGCCGATCTCCACCCCGTCCTCAATATAG
>QEUY01000068.1 GCA_003577365.1 Chloroflexota bacterium
TCGAAGATATCGCGAATCGCCCACATGCATTGACCATTGCCAATGGGTGATCTTTGAGGGATGACCATGACTTCGCTAACCGAGGGACGTACCCTGGCCGGGCGGCGCAGGCCGCGACGGCGGCGGGTCGAGTGGGGCCGCTTTTGGGTCCATCTGGTGCTGTTGCTGGTGGGCGCGGCCTGCGTCGTGCCCATGCTGCTGGTGCTGTCGATCTCATTTTCCGACGAGCGTGCCTTGGCGCTGCAGGGGTACAGCCTGCTGCCGGTGGGGTTCACCACCTTTGCCTACGCGTATATCCTGCAGGAGCCGGCCCAGATCATTCAAGCCTATCTGGTCACGGCGCTGGTCACGGCGGTGGGCACGGCGGGCGGGCTGCTGCTCTGCTCGCTGCTGGCCTATCCGCTGTCGCGCCAGGACTATAAGCTGCGCGGGCCGCTCTCTTTCTATGTCTTTTTCACCCTGCTCTTCAGCGGCGGGATGGTGCCCTTCTACATCCTGATGACGCGCTATCTGGGGCTGAAGGACAATATCCTGGCGTTGATTCTGCCCTATATGGTGACGGCCTGGTATGTCTTGATCCTGCGCACGTCGTTTGCCCAACTGCCCGTGGAACTGCTGGACGCGGCGCGCATCGACGGCGCGGGCGAATGGCGCATCTTTTTTCAGATCGTGCTGCCGCTCTCCAAGCCGGTCTTGGCGACGATTGGGCTGTTTTTTATTCTGCGCTATTGGAACGATTGGTTTTTGGCGCTGCTCTTTATCAACAAACCCACGCTCTACCCGCTGCAATATCTGCTCTACGTGTTGATGGCGAACATCAACTTCCTGGCGTCTAACCCCCAGACGACGGGCATCCCGATTCCAACGCAGTCGGCGCGCATGGCGATGGCTGTGTTGGCCTTTGGCCCTGCGCTCTTTACCTTCTTGCTGCTGCAGAAATACTTCGTGCGCGGCATCACGATCGGCGGCTTGAAGGGTTAATTTGTTCTCCCTTGTAGTAATACTTTGCCCAGGCAGCCCCAATTCAACTCTTCGGGAGGAACGTATGTTCAAGCAGCGATTTGCGCTTTTGTTTGTCCATCTCTGGATCGTGCTGGCGGTGCTGGCCGGATGTGCGCCGGCGGCTCCTGTGCAACAGGAGCAGGCCGCGCCGGCGGCGGATACCGCCGCCGGCGACTTGGTTCCCATTACCTATACCTATGCCTCGCGCGGGGTCCCGCGCGACTTGCAGCAGGTGCAGGATGCAATGAACGCCCTGTTGAACGAGAACCTCGGCATCAATTTGACGCTGGAGCCGATCGACTTTGGCGCGTATAACGACAAGATGCAGCTGCGGCTGGCCGCGGGCGAGCCGTGCGATGTGATCTTCACTGCGCCGTGGACCAACAGCTATACCAACAATGTCGCCAACGGCAGCCTGCTGCCGCTGGACGATCTGCTGCGCGAGGAAGCGCCGGGGCTGTGGGCCAGCATGCCGGAGACGACCTGGGATGCGGCGCGCATCAACGGCGTCATCTATGGGGTGATCAACCAGCAGATCTTCCCCAAGCCCTGGGGGGTGCATGTGCGCAAGGACTTGCTGGAGAAATACAACTTCAGCCTGGACAACGTGACCAAGTGGGAAGACATGGAGCCGTTCCTGGAAGCGGTGCGTGACGGCGAAGGCATCACCCCCGTCTATGCCGACGACAGCGCCGGGTCGAGCCTGTGGCGGCCCCAGTACTACGGCTATGACCCGCTGGACGACGGTCTCGCCTTTGTCGGCATCAAGGCCGACGACGAGACGTTGACCGTGGTCAATGTGGTCGAAACCGAGGAATATCGCGAAGCCGCCAATCTCTCCAAGAAATGGGTGGACGCTGGGTACTTCCCCAAGGAGCTTGCGCCCGCCGACGAGGCGCGCGCCGCTTTCCGCGCCGGTCTGTTCGCCATGGGCTATCATGTGGAAAAGCCGGGCAACGATGTCGAGATGCAGACCATGGTGGGCTGGGAGTTTGTGATCAAGAACCTGACCGACCCGCTGATCCTGGATACCGCCGGCGCCACGGCCACCATGAATGCCATCTGCACGACCTCCAAGCATCCGGTCGAGGCCATGCGCTTCTTGGAGCAGTTGAACACCGACCCGGTGCTCTATAACCTGCTGGCGCGCGGCATTGAGGGCGTCCATTGGGTCTGGAAAGACGAGGCCAACAAGGTGATCACCTACCCCGAAGGGGTGGACTCGTCCAACAGCGGCTATGATCCGAATACCGACTGGATGTTCGGCAACCAGTTTAACGCCTACTATCGCAGCGAGGCGCAGGTGGGTGCGTGGGAGGCGACCAAGGCCATGAACGACAATGCGTATCCGTCCAAGGCGCTGGGGTTTGTCGTCGACCGCGAGCCGATCAAGACCGAGGTGGCGCAGGTGACGGCGCTGATGGAGGAGTTGGGCCGGCCCATCGCCTATGGCTGGGTGGCCTATGACGAGGCCGCGCCCGACCTGTTGCAGAAGATGAATGATGCCGGCGCGCAGAAGATCATCGAGGAAGTGCAGCGCCAGTTGAACGACTGGCAGGCCGCCAAGAGCCAATAGCATAAGCGCTGACATGGATCATCCCGGCATTGTGCGTGCTGCGCCGCCGGGGGATCCATCCCCCGGCTACCGCACCACGCCCGGTGCACCGGGCTGGAGAGATGACGCGCTCGCCCTCCTCGGAGGGCGTCGTTTGCTCGCCCGGCGCTTGGGCACCGGGCGGATGAGCGCAGATCACCCAAAATCCGGGAGGACTTATATATGCGTAGGAGCGTCTACTCGCCCCAGGGCATGGGGGTGGGTGGCGTGAAGCTGGAGGTCACCTCGACCGCGCGACCCGTGGTGTAGGCTTCCTGGATGGCGCAGAGGATCTCGACCACATGCGCGGCCTGTGCGCCGGTGGCGCGCTGGGCGCGGTGCTCGGCCATGGCTTCGGCGATCTCCACCACGGCGCGACCCCACTCAATCCCCTGGAACGGCTCACGCACATAGGGGACCGGGGCGTAGGTTTTGCCATATTCGGCAAATTCGACCGGCGCGTGGAAATCTTGGAAGCTGCCCAGATAGAGCGACCCCAGGTCGCCGTGGAATTCCAACCCCTTCTGCTTGCCATGATGGCCCACATAGAAGTTGGTGGTCAGCCGCACGACTGTGCCGTTGGCAAGCTCGACCGCGGCCACCACCCAATCGGGCGTGTCGATGTGAAACGGTATGCCCTCCTTGGTGACCCGGTCGGGGTAGAGCACCGTGCCGTAGGCGACGACGCGCCGTGCCGGGCCAAAGAAGGTGGTGACCAGGGTGAGCGGATAGACGCCCACGTCGAAGAGCGCGCCTACCTCGTAAAACGGCCCTGGGTTGGGATGCCACGATTCGATGCGTCCCCAGTTGACCTCGCAGTAGACGACGCGCACTTGGCCCAAAGCGCCGTCGCGGATGGTCTTCCAGGCGGTCTGCTGGGCCTCGCCCATAAAGGTGATGGGGGAACAACTGAGGCGCAGCCCCGCCGCCTTGGCCTGTTCGACCAAAGCCTTGGCTTCGGCATAAGTAAGCGCCAGGGGCTTTTCGCTGTGGACATGTTTGCCCGCGGCCAGGCATCGGGCGATGACCGCCGGGTGGGCGTGATGGATCGTGAGGTTGACGATCAGGTCGATGGACGGGTCGGCCAACATCTCGTCGAGCGAGGCATAGGCGCGGCCGCCGTGGACGCTCACAAACTCCTCGGCGCGGCCCGGCAGCACGTCGGTGGCCCCGGCGAACTCGATCTGTGGATAGGGACGCATCGTCTTGGCATAGGGGCCGGCGATGTTGCCGCAGCCGACAATGCCGACGCGCAAGGGAGGTGTAGACATGGAACGCTCCTGGGCGATGGTCGGGCGCTTATTTCTTCATGGCGACGATCAGCCCATCGCGGATGGGGATCAGCGTGGAGAGCCAACCGTCTTGATTGAGTATTCGTGTCACTTCGCGTACGCCTTGGGTGGCGGGGCTTTGATCGCCGGCGTCAAAGATACGGCCATACCAGAGCGTGTTGTCCACGATCAGCAGCCCGCCGGGCCGCAGCTTTTCGACAATGGGCGCAACCGACGCCGGGTAGCCGTCCTTGTTGATGTCGTTGAAGATGATGTCGAACGGGCCGTCGGTCGCCTGGAGCGCGGCCACGGCCTCGCCCACATGATAGCGGATCAGCCCGTCATAGCCGAGGGCGGCGAGATGGTTGCGCGCCATGGCCGAGAGGGACTCATCCCAAACGGCGTGGTGCACCACGCCGCCGCCGTTCTCTTGCACGGCGCGCGCAAACCAGGCCGTGGAATAGCCATAGCCGGAGCCGAGTTCAAAGACACGCTGCGCGCCGGCCAGCCGGGCAAGCTGATAGCAGAGGTGGCCGGCAACCGGCCCGATGATCGGGAAGTCGTGCTGCGCCGCATAGTCCTCCATCTTCTGGAGTTCCGGGTGGCGGGGCGGCACAAGCTCTTCGAGATAGCTGCTGACCTGGGGAGCAAGTAGGTCGAGAGACATGGGCTGGTTCCTTGTGATTCGTTCCTTATGGGTTCCTCGTTTGCCGGGAGAGTAGGGAAGCGTTAGGCGCGCACGGTGGCGCGTGCGCGCCGCGCTTGGCGTTCTTGCCGGATCTGGGCGCTGAGCGGCACAGCGGGGCCGTTGCGCATCAGGTTGATGATCTCGGCCATGATGCAGACTGCGATCTCTGCTGGAGTGCGCGCGCCGATGTCGATGCCGATCGGCGCAAAGACGCGGTCAAACTTGGCGGGGTCGATCCCCTGCTCTTGTTCGAGCAGGTCAAACACGGCACGGATGCGCCGCTTGCTGCCGATCATGCCGATGTAGGCCAGCGGGTCGTCCAGCACTTCGAGCAGCGAGTCCACGTCATATTGGTGGCCGCGCGTCACCAGCACGACATAGGTGTGGCGGTCGAGTTTGCCTTGTTCGCGCAGCTTGGCCAACTCGGCGCGGAACGGCCCGGCGATGACCTGTTTGGCGCTGGGGAAGCGCGCCGGGTGGGCATATTGCGGGCGGTCGTCGAGGACGGTGACTTCAAAATCGCAGGTAGCGGCAATCGAAGCCAGCGGGACGGCGATATGCCCCGCGCCGACGATGACCAAGTGCGAGGGCTGCACCAAGGCTTCGACAAAGACCTTGACTGAGCCTTCCGGGCGCGTGTAGCTCAGATGGCGGTGCTCGCGTTCGGCCAGGGCGCGCCGCGCGTCATAGTGCACAGTGGGCGTGAGGTCGCCCAAGTCCAGGTCGCCCACGGCGGGCCGTTCTTTGTCGAGCCAGACCAGGCAGTGGTTGCCCACAGTATGGGCAAAGCTGCCGTCGCCGGCGGTGACGGTGACGGTTGCAACCGACTCGCGGCGGTCGAGCGAGGCGAGCAGCGCCTTGAGGACTTCGCCGCTCATGGGGCCGCCCATGGGGGCGCTCATAGGGCTATTAATCGGGCCGGCAGAGGGGCCGTTCATGGCGTGTCGCTGCGCCAGGGTTCGATAAAGACATTCATGATGCCGCCGCAGACGCCGAGGCTCTGCATCGAGATCTCGTCGGTCAAGTCGACGCGGACGTTGCGCGGCAGGCCCTCTTGGATCACGTCCAGCCCGGCGCGGATCACGTCGGCTTCGCCGCAGCCGCCGCCGATGGTGCCGACGTGCTGCCCATAGGGGTGAATGATCATTTTGGCGCCGACCTCGCGCGGCACCGAGCCTTTGACATCGGTGATGGTGGCGACGGCAACGGTCAGCCCCTGGTCAATGAGTGTTTGCAGGTGATGATAGAGTGTTGCGGGCATAGCGATCTCCAGACAAAGCAAATCCCGCCTACAACCGGAGTCGAGGCAGACAGCCGATATGCGATGGTGTTATTGTACCACAGTGCGCGGCGGCCGGGCAGCCGCTCAGGGCGTGGAAGGGGCCAGCGCCTGATAGTCGCTGGGGGTATCGATGTCGCGCAGGATGGCGTCGCTCTCCACCGGCACATAGACGATGGTCTCGGCGTGGCGCACGACGAGCGTGCGCAGGGTTTCGTCATGCCCCAGGGCGAGCAGTTCCGGCCAGAGTGCGGCGGGCAGATAGATGGGGTGGCCGCGGCGCTCCTCATAGCGCGGGATGACGATTTGGCCGGGCGTCTGGCGCGCCTGGCACAAGATCGCCTCCAGCACGGCCACGGGGATATGCGGCTGGTCGCCCAGGGCCAGCAGCGCGCCCGCTGCGGGGAACTCCGCTGCCTGCAGATAGCGCACGCCCGCCTGGTAGGAGTTAAGCATCTCGCCCTGGAGATAGCCGGGGTTGTCGACGAGCACTGCGGGCGCATCGGCCAGGGCATCGATCATCGCGGCGCGGCGATGGCCGACGACACAGACGACCGGCTGCGCGCCGGCCGCGTCCAGATGGCGCACGACTGCGCCCAGGACCGTGGTCCCCTGCCAGGGGAGCAGTTGTTTGGGCGTGCCCATGCGCGTGCTGCGCCCGGCAGCGGCCACGATGGCGGCGATGGAGAGGGGAGCCGGCATCTGGTTCATGCGGCGTAGGCGAGGACCGGCCCGTCGAGACAGAGCACGCGCCCGTCGTGTTCGCACGCGCCGCAGATGCCGATGCCGCAGCGCATGTAGGCTTCCCAACTGAGCTGGCAGGGCAGGTGATGGGTGGCTGCCAAGGTTTGCAGCGCGGCCAACATGCCGTGCGGGCCGCAGGCATAGAGCGCGTCGACCTCGCCGGCGGCGACGCGCGGGGCCAGGGCATCGGTGACGCGACCCGGCACGCCGTGGCTGGCGTCTTCGGTGGTGGCGATGATCTCCAGGTGTGGCGACTGGGCGGCCAAGGCGGCGAAGCGGTCGAGATAGAGCAGGTCGGCGGCGGTGCGCGCCCCGACGATCACGGTGCATTGGGCGTTGGGTGCGGTGCGCGCCAGCCAGAGCAGCGGGGCCACGCCATAGCCGCCGCCTACCAAGGCCAGATGCCGGTGAGCCGGGTCGAGGGTGAAACCGTGTCCGAACGGCCCGCGCAGCCAGAGCCGGTCGTCCGGCTGTAACTGGTGAACCAGGTGGCTAAACGGCCCTACATCGGTGATCATGAGGGTGATCGGGTCGGCGTTGACGAGCGAGAAGGGTTTTTCGTCGAAGCGCGGCAGCCAGGCCATGACAAACTGCCCCGGCACAGCCTCCAGCGCGCCGTCCAGCACAAAGGTCTTGGTGCGATAGTTGTCGGTCTGGACGGCGCGGATGGTAAAGGGGGTAGGCAGGGTCAGGCGCGAATGGGACACGGGCAGCTATCTCTTTCTAGTGGCGCGGGCACTCTGCTTTCATGGTAGCGGCAGAGCGCGGCGGCGTCAATTCCGCCGGGGCCGGATGCGCGTCAGGCGGGTGCGGCGACCAGGATCAGGGTGTGCGGAAGGGCGCGCAGCGGGGCGAGCGGCGAGTCGAGCGGCCAGAGGTCGTCACGCACATCGGGCGGGACAGGCGGCTCAAGCATCTGGGTGATGACCAGCTTAGCTTCGTGTAGACATTGAAACCAGCCGGAAATAGGCAGATGTGCAGTCTGCATGGGCAAATCGGCGGCGAAGCGCCACATCACCGGAGACCGGTCAAAGTAGTCGCGCACTGGAAAGGCGCTCAGGTCGCCGTCGTCTTCGTCCAGGAAGCAGTCGCGCAGGGGATGGTCAAGGCTGATGACCAGCCGCCCGTCCGCGGCGAGCAGGCGGCGGCAGGCTGCCAAGACGGCGGCGAGGTCCTGGACATAGGACAGCGAGTGGATCGCCAGGATCAGGTCCCAGCCGGGCGCGACGGGCTGATCCGCAGCGGCGGCATCGGCCTGCAGCCAGGTGATGTCGACGGCGTGGCGCGCCGCCAGTTGCCGCGCGTGGGCAAGCTGCGCCGCGCTGACGTCGAGGCCGGTGACTTCGGCCCCGGCGCGGGCGCAGGCGACGGCGTTGTGGCCGCCGCCGCAGCCGATGTCAAGCACGCGCCGCTCGCGCAGATCGCCCAAAAGCTTAAGTTCCGCTTCGCCGGGGGCGAGCGCACCGTAGGTCACGGTGTCACAGCTTCTGTCGCGGCGGGCAAGGTAGACGGCGCTGGCGCGGTCCCAGGCGCGGGCCATGTCGAAATTCCTACTGTGATTGGGGCGGGCGTGCATAGGCGCGCTCTCTCTAGATCAGCTGTAGCTAGACCGGCATAGCAGAAGCGTGCCGGGCGTCAGCGCCATTATGGCCGGGGCGCGCAGGCTTGTCAATGCGGTGGGCTAGGATGCGCGACAGGGCAGGGGTGCGGTATGATTGGGGAAAGCCGAGCATCCGTGACAGCTTTTGAACCAGGTGATATGAACCAAGTGATATGAACCGAGTGAGCTACAGACAGCGCCATTGAGCAGGAGGAGTCTATGCTGGTGGTTCATGTGTTTGTCCATGTCCATGCCGATCAGGTCGAGCCGTTCATCGCGGCGACGCTGGACAACGCCCGCGCCAGTGTGCAGGAGCCGGGCATCGCGCGCTTTGATGTCATTCAGCAGGTAGATGACCCCACGCGTTTTGTGTTGATCGAGGTCTATCGGACGGAGGAGGCCCCGGCGCAGCACAAGGAGACGGCCCATTATCGGCGTTGGCGCGATACGGTGGCGCCGATGATGGCGTCGCCGCGGCAGAGTGTGAAATACACCAACCGGTTTCCGGACGACGCGGGGTGGTGACCATGATCGCACCGTTTGAGTTTGCCACGGCGCAGCAGATTGTGTTCGGGACGGGCACGGCGCAGGAGATCGGGAAGCGGGCTGCCCAACTCGGCAGCCGCGGCCTGGTGGTGACGGGCCAGCGCAGCGACCGTGTGCTGCATCTGCTGCAAGCGTGGGAGACACAGGGGCTGACCGCTGCAACCTATGCGGTCGACAGCGAGCCGACAGTGGCGGCTGTGCTGGAGGGGGTCAAGACGGCGCGCGGCGCAGGCTGTGATCTGGTGATCGGGGTCGGCGGGGGCAGTGCCGTGGATATGGGCAAGGCCATCGCCGCGCTGCTCACCAACCCCGGCGAGCCGCTGGACTATCTGGAGGTGGTGGGCAAGGGGCAGACGCTGACCGAACCCTCAGCGCCGATGATCGCCGTGCCGACCACGGCCGGCACGGGTGCGGAGGTGACGCGCAACGCGGTGCTGGCTGTGCCACAGCAGCGCGTCAAGGTGAGCTTGCGCAGCGCCACGATGCTGCCGCGGCTGGCGGTGGTGGACCCGGAACTGACCTACAGCATGCCGCCGGCGGTGACGGCCAGCACGGGGCTGGATGCGCTGACGCAGTGCATCGAGCCGTTTGTGTCGAACCAGGCGAACCCGCTGACCGACGCGGTGGCGCGCGAGGGCATCCCGCGCGCGGCGCGCAGCCTGCGCCGCGCCTACGCCAATGGCGAAGATGCCGAGGCGCGGCAGGAGATGGCGCTCGCCAGCCTGTTTGGCGGGTTGGCGCTGGCGAATGCCAAATTGGGCGCGGTGCATGGGTTTGCCGGGGTGTTAGGCGGTATGTTCCCCATCCCCCATGGCATCGTCTGCGCGCGGCTGCTGCCCTATGTGATGGCGATGAATGTGGCGGCGCTGCAGCGCCGCGGCGACCCGGCGGGGCAGTTGGCCCGCTTCGACGAGGTGGCGCGTTTGGTGACCGGGGAGAATACGGCGCGTGCTGCCGACGGCGTGGCGTGGATTCAGGAGTTGGCGGCGGACCTACAGGTGGCGCCGCTGCGCGAGTTTGGGGTGGCCGAAGGCGATTTTGCCGAGGTGATCGCCAAGTCCAAAGTGGCGAGCAGCATGAAGGGCAACCCGCTGGTGTTGAGCGATGACGAACTGGCGGAGATTTTGGCCCAGGCGCTCTGATGCGCAGGTTGCCCGGAACGAGATGCGCCCCTTGACATGCGCGCAGGCCAAGGGGCGCATGGTATTGGACGCTATAAGGTGAATTACAAGGTGAATATAGGGTCAATCGCCGCTGGTCTTGGCGGGCAGGCGCGGCTCGTTGTGTAGATGCACCGGCTCCGGGCTTTTGCGGA
>QEUY01000069.1 GCA_003577365.1 Chloroflexota bacterium
GCTTGCCAAAGCCCAAAAAGAGCGACAGCAGCGTCACGCAGACATAGAGCCACGGGCTAAAGTTCTCCACATGCACCACCGCCACCCCGGCCACCACACGCAGCAGAAACCCCAAGGACAGCACCATCACGTCGACGATGACATGATTCTTGAGGAAAAAGCTATAGGCCAGGTTTTGCAGCAGATACGCCGCAGTCACCGCACCGGCCCACACATCTACCCGCAGCGCCACCAGGATGCCCACTGCGCCCAGCACAAAGGCAGTCACGGCAGCAAGGCGCGTGCTCAATTCGCCGCTGGGCAGCGGGCGCAGCCGTTTGCGCGGGTGCTGCCGGTCCTTTTCAATGTCCACCAGGTCGTTGATCAGATAGACGCTGCTGGAGACCAGACAGAAACAGAGCGCGACAGCCGTGGTCTTCCAAACCAGGTCAGGCTGGAGCAGTTTGCCGTCAAAGACCAGGGCCGCATAGACGATGACGTTCTTGGTCCACTGGGTGGGGCGCATGGCCCGCACCAGCGCCCGCAGCGTGTTCCAGAAGGTAGGGGTGGGCATGGCGGATGAGGTGGATGAACCGGATGAAGCGGGCGAACTCGATGAAGTCATTGCCGTATCTTAGCCAATGGCGTGCGGTGCGTCAAGACCGGGCAGCCTAGCGCGGGGACATACTGCATATGGATTCCCCTTCCGGCCCAAAACCGGTGCGCCGCAAACAACGGCTGGACCAGCTGCTGGTGGAGCGCGGGCTGGCCGAAAGCCGTGAGCAGGCGCGCCGCCTGATCATGGCGGGCGAGGTGCTCGTCGACGAGCAGGTGAGCGATAAGCCGGGCCGCGCCGTCGCCGCAGACGCCGCGCTGCGCGTGCGCAGCCCGCTGCCCTATGTCAGCCGCGGCGGGGAAAAGCTGGCCGCGGCGCTCACCGCCTTCTCGGTCGACGTGCGCGAGCGCATCGCCGTGGATGTGGGGGCCAGCACGGGCGGCTTCACCGACTGCCTCCTGCAACACGGCGCGGCCCGCGTCTATGCGATCGACGTGGGCTATGGGCAGTTGGCCTGGAAGCTGCGCAGCGACCCGCGCGTGGTTGCGCTGGAACGCACCAACATCCGCCATTTGGATGCGCTGCCCGACGGCGCGCGCGCCGAGATCGCGGTGATCGACGCCAGCTTTATCAGCCTGGCGCTAGTGCTGCCGCCCACGCTGCGCCTGTTGACGCCCACGGCGCAGGTGATCGCGCTGATCAAACCCCAGTTTGAGGCGGGTAAAGAGGATGTGGGCAAAGGCGGCGTGGTGCGCGACCAGCGCACCCATCGCCGCGTGCTGGAGGAAATCTGCGCCCTGGCGGATGAGTTGGGCCTCGCCGTGGCCGGGCTGATCCCATCGCCGCTGCTCGGCCCGGCAGGCAACGTCGAGTTCCTGATCTGGCTGCGCTGTTTGGATCCGGCGCACCCCGCCGCGCCCCTGCCCGACCGCGAGCGTTTGATCCACACGGCGCTGGACGCAGCGCGCGCCGTGCGCGATGAGTAAGCCCCTCACACCCTATCCTTTTAGGCCGCTGGTCACCACCCCCTGCATGATGTACTTCTGCATGATAAAGAACATGACCACCGGCGGCAGGATATAGAGCACCGACGCCGCCAGCGTGGGCGTGACGATGGCATAGCCCTGCGGGTTGAGATAGGCGTTGATCAGCTTAACCGCCAGCGTCGTGTTGGCGTCGGTCAGATAGAGCGAAGGCATCACCCAGTCGCCCCACACCCCCAGGAAATTGAGAATAAACGAGGTCGCCAGCGCGGGCAGCGCATTGGGCAGCACAATCTGCCAGAAGATGCGGAAGGTGCGCGCCCCGTCCACCTCGGCGGCCTCCTCCAGCTCCAGCGGGAACGCCTGGAAGAACTGGCGAAACAGAAAGATATGAAACGGGCTGGCAGTGACTCCCCACAGGATCCATGGCCAATAGGAGTTGGTGATACGCAACTGCGAAAACAGCACAAACTGCGGGATGATGTAGATCGTCGTGGGGATCAGGATCAGCCCGACGACCACGCCAAAGAGCTTGGCGCGGCCAGGGGCCGGGATGCGCGCAAAGGCATAGCCCGCCATGGCGCTGGTCATCACGGTTAAGAGGGCAAACCCGCCCGCCAGCAGCACCGAGTTGCGCGCATATTTGCCAAAATCGATCATGGTCAGCGCCAAGACATAGTTGCGCCACTGCACTTCTTTGGGGAAGATCTGCAGCGTGTTCGAGACATATTCGCTCTCGGCCTTGAGCGATGTGATCACCAGCCAGATCACGGGAATGGCGAGCAGGATCGTCACGCCGATCAGGATGGCATAGGTCAACGCCCGGCGCAGCGCGCGGCGGTTGCCGCGCAGCCGACGCACAGGCACAGGGGGTACAGAAGATTGGGGCAAAGCAGTCGAGGCCATGCAGCTTACCTTTTCACGCCTGTTGTTTCATGCCTATCGTTTCATATCGGTCTCGTAATGCACCCACTTCGGCGCGCTCCAAAACAGGATCGCCGTAAACACCATGATCAGCACCACCAAAAACCAGGTGAGCGCCGTGGCGTAGCCATAGCGTTGAAAGCCAAAGGCCTGGCGAAAGGCATGGATCATAAACAGATAGACGGCTTTGGTCGGCGGGGTCGCCAGCGCGCCGGCATTGCCGCCGGCGCTGGGCGCAAGCAGCATGGGCAGCGCAAAGTATTGCATGGCCGAGACCACCGACAGCACCAGTTGATAGAAAATGATCGGCGTCATCAACGGGATCGTGATATGGCGGAACGACTGGAACTTGCTCGCCCCGTCGATCACCGCCGCCTCCTCCAATTCCGTCGGGATGCCCTGCAGCCCGGCCAGGAAGATCACGATGCCGGAGCCGATGCCGGTCCAGACCGCAATCGCCGTCAGCGAGTAAAGCGCATATTCGGTCAGCCAGTTGATCGCCGTGCCGGGCCAGATCAGACTGAGGGTTTGGTTCACCAGCCCAAAGCTTGAATGCAGCATGATCCGCCCGATCCAGGCGACGGCGACCAGAGGGATCACACTGGGCAGATAGTACATGGTGCGGAAGAAGCCGCGCCCGCGGATCGGCTGGTTGAGCAAGAAGGCAAGCACAAACGACAGCCCCAGCCACAGCGGCGTGTTAAGCGCCGTCCACAACAGCACGCGCCCCAATGAATAGAGCGCATCGGCATCGGTAAATATGCGCGTGTAGTTGCGGATGCCGACAAATTTCAGATTGCCCAGGTTCAGCCCATCATAGTTGGTGAAGGAGATAAACAGCCCCCCCGCCAGCGGGATCACTACCAGGCCGATCAGCCCCAATAGCCAGGGCGTGATAAACAGATAGAACGACAGCGTCTTTTGCGCCCGCCGTGAGGCCAGACGCTGCCGCAAGCTTTTGGGGCGCGTCTGGATCGCACGGGCCGCCGGGCCGGAGGGGTGCGTGGGTAGGCTTGTCATGGCATACTTTCTTCAGATAAACAGGGGAACACAAGTCATCCCGAAGTGGCCGCGGGTCCGCCTGCCCGCCGAGGGACCTCAGAGAGTCATCGCTCATCCCTGGTAGGGACAGGCCCCCGTGCCTGTCCGTGCGCGACGGGCGGCCACGGAGGGCCGCACCCTACCGCGGGCCGCCACGGGGGGCGGCATGACCCGCGGGCCGCCATGGGGGGCGGCATGACCCACGGGCCGCCATGGGGGGCGGCCCCTACGCATATACGTACAAGATCGAGTAATGATCCCCCGGCGGCGCAGCACGCGCAAGTTCGGGATGGCTCATGGCCCGTCCAGGCTAGGCGAACTTCAACTGACGCGCTCTTTGCCCTCTTGGATGGCGACGTTGGTCTCCGACTCGATCCGCGCCAGCAGGTCGTCGAAGCTCATCTCGCCCTTGAGTGCGCTCTCCAAGTTGGTCAGATAGACATTGCCCGGCACCATCGGCTCGCCGCCCGCCAAGTAGGGGTTGAACTGCAAGACCTCGCCGGCGTAGGGCATCTCCTCTTGGATCGTGGCCCAGGCCTGCGACGACAGCGTGCCTTCCTTGGGCAGCAGATCATAGAGCGATTTCAGGCCGGGCAAGCCCCACCCGGACTTGGCGCGGTTCTGCGCCGGCTCCTTGCCCATAAACCACTCAAAGACTGTCCAGGCCGCGTCAGGGTTCTTGGTCTGGGCAGAGACGATCGCGCCCGTGGCGGTGACACATTGATTGCGCCGCTCGCCGTGCCAGGTGAAACAGGGATACATCTTCACCTTGCCCTCTTCCACCCCCTGCTGGAATTCCTCGGTGGGGTCGCTGACCACAAAGCCATGGAACCAATAGCCGGTCCAGACCATGCCCAAGCGACCTGCGGCGAAGTCTGGGCCAAACCAGGCCGGGCTGGGGGCCAAGGGGCTGGTCATGGCGCCGTCGGCGGCCAGGTCATAGAAGAACTTGATTGCCTCCACGATCGGCTCGTTGCCGGCCACCTGGATGGCGCTGAAGTCGTCGGTATAGAGCTGGCCGCCGGCGCTCTTGGCCAGCATCATCCAATAGCGGTCGATAAAGCCGGTGGCGGTGTCGAAACCGATGGTCTGCACCTGGTCGCCGGTGCGCGTCGTGATGGCGCGCGCCAGCTCGCCCACGTCGTTGCCATCGACCGGGGTCGATAGGTCCGGTGCATCCACCCCGGCCTTCTCAAAGACCAGTTCGTTGACCCACAGGAAGGCATCGGGCGCCCAGTCCTTGACCATGCCGTAGAGGTCGCCCTCACCGATCGCCATTGGGTCGCTGGCGCGATAGTAGTTGTTGACATCGGTCAGGTCGTCCAGCTTCAACACCTCGCTGGTCTCAAAGTAGGATTGGAGGTTCAACAGCATCGAGCGCGCCAGCATCTGAGGGATGGCAGGAGCCTGGACGCGCAGCAGGTCGGGCGCTTCGCCCGAAGCAAACATAGCGTAAAAGCGCGTGGTGTCCACGTCCACGCGCGTCACCTTGATCGGCGCGTACTCCTCGTTGAAGGCGGCGATTTCCGGGTCGGAGATCTCATTCGCCTGATACATCAGCACGACCTCGGTTGCGCCGGCAGCGGGCGCTTGGGCCTCGTCTTGGCCTTCGGCGGCCTGGGGGGCCGGAGCCCACGTCCCTGTGCAGGCGGCGAGAAAAGCCCCGGCGGTCAAAGCGCCGGTCGCTTGCAGCATCTGGCGTCGAGTTAGACGGTAGCTCATGGGAATTCTCCTCAAGTTGGCTTGTTCAAGTTAGGCTTTCAAGTAGGTGTCTCAAGACTCACTTCTGGCACGCGCAAAGGAACGATGGGAACGATCTTGCTGGGGTGCAGCAAGCTTGGGCGCAGGCGAGCGGCAGGAGTCACGCTTGACCAACCGGGTCGGCAGTTCCACATGCAGCGTGGGCAAAGACCGGCCGCGAATCAGGTCGACCAACATGGTCGTGGCCACAGATGCCATTTCATGGATGGGCTGGGCGACCGTCGTCAGGCGCGGGCTAAAATGGGCGGCTTCCGGGATATCATCGAAGCCCACTACGGATAGATCATCGGGGACAGACATGCCTGCCCGGTGCGCTGCATCCATCACCCCCTTGGCGGCTAGATCGTTGGCCGCAAACACCGCGGTGGGCGGCGCAGCGAGCGTAAGCAAGCGTTGGGCCGCAGCAAACCCCGCATCGTAGCTGTAATCGCCTGCCACAATCAACTCAGCTTCCGGCGTAATCTCGGCCGCGGCCAGTGCATCCAGATAGCCCAGCCGCCGCTGGCCCGCGCTGACCAGCCCATCTCGCCCGCCGGCAAAGCCGATCCGCCGGTGGCCCAACGCCACCAGATAGGCGACGGCCTCTTGGGCGGCGGCACGGTTGGCGCTGAGCACCGACGGCCAAAGCTCCATGCCCTCATGTGGATCGATCACCACCAGCGGGCCGCCGGTGGGCAGATTGGCGGTGGCGGGCGCAATCACGATCAGCCCGTCGGTGATGCTGCTGTTGAGCCGTATAATGTGTTTGCGCGCCCAGGCAGCATCCGACCCCGGCATCCGCCCACTGCTGTAAATGATCAGGTCGTAGTCCAGTGCTTGGAGCGCCAGCCCCAGCCCGCGCACGATCTCCAGGCTGAAGGACGCGCTCAGATCCGTGATCAGCACGCCGATCACATGGGTCTTGTGGCTGCGCATGCTCTGGGCGGCCAGGCTCGACATATAGCCGAGTTCTTCGATCACCTGGCGCACACGCGCATAGGTAGCCGGCGCCACATCCTCTTTGTCATTCAATACCCGCGATACGGTGGAGACCGACACCCCCGCCGCCTTGGCGACCTCGCGGATCGTGATATTGGTTGGAAGCATGAGACTAGGGAGCAACTGGGAACAATACCGGCAAGGGTGCCGGTATCGTTCCCGATCCTAACACGCCGCAGGCCGGCTGTCAATCATGTCATTTTGCCTACAGCTTTAACAGCTTCGCCGCCTTATGTCTACCAATACTTGACATCCAATGGCATAATAAAAGCATGTCCAGGTCAGACGCACAGCGTTCTCCGAGCCTTTTCCAACATGACCCGGACAGTTTTGGACTGCACTGAGCTATCGATGCAATCCAACCTCAGCCACCTCGATCCAGACATGCAAGCTGTCGCCGCGCGCACCCTGGCCGCGTGGACGCATCTCCCGCAGGATGCCGCTGACCTGGGCACGCGGCTGCTGGTCAAGCTGTCGCCCCCTCAATGGCAGTTGGAATGGTATCTGCCGCGCTGGCTCGGCGAGAGCTATGCGCTGCCGCCGGAGACGGCGCAGGCGCTTGTCCAGGCCAACGTCACCGGCCTGATCTTCGTCTGCCTCCAAGACAAGCTCGTCGACGAGAGCTTCCCCCCGGCCACCTTGCCCGCCGCCATCTGTCTGGGCGCAGCCCTTCATCAGCAGTGGCTCCAACAGTACCTTCCCTTGTTTGAAGCCTCAGCCCCCTTCTGGCGCTGGTTTGACGACTATCTGACCCAATGGCTGCATGCGCTGGCGGTCAGCAACCGTATGCCGGATATGGAGTTTGCCGCCCTGTTGCAGGCCGAACCGGGGCCGCTGGCCCATCGCGCCGCGCCGCTCAAGATCTGCTGCGCCGCCGCCGCCTGCCTTGCCCGGCGCGCCGACCTGGTCGCGCCGCTCACCGCCACGCTCGACCATCTGCATGTGGCCGCCGTCCTGCTCGACCATGCCCAAGACTGGCGCGAGGATGTGGACGCGGGCCGCTACAATGCCTTTGTCCATTTCGCCTCCCCCGCCCGCCAAACGCCCGACCAACGCGAGCGCAGCCAGCAGCATGTCTATGAAGAGCTGTTCCTGGGCAGCGCAGGCCGCACCTATTTCGATCACGCCTTACGTCATTTGGCGATGGCCCAGGCCCATGCCGCGGCGACGGCCTGCCCCCCGCTCATCGCCTATCTGGACTGGTACCGCACTACCGTGCTCACAGCCCAAGACACGCTGGCAAAGTCTGCGCGTCAGGTTGTAGAGGCTGCCCAACAGCTGATATTCGGCTCGTGATCGCAACACACATCCAGGAGGAAACCAAGAGGAAACCATGGCAAGCAGCGACGAACTCAGAAAATTGACGGGCAAGTTGATGTCGGATGCGGCTTACAGACAACGATTCTCCGCCAATCCGGAGTCCGCCGCCAGGGAATTGGGCATCACACTGAACGAAGAGCAGTTGAGGCGGGCGAAGGAGTTCAAGGGCAGCGACACGGCGCTGGAGCATATGGCCGCTCAGGCCAATAAAGGCATGAATGCTGCTTGGGGAGCGGAATGACCCAAACTCGGCACGTGCTCCTGCCGCAGCTTTGCGAGATACATGATCCATTGGCTACACAGACCCAGGAGAAAAACATGGCAAGTTCAGCCGAACTCGAGCAAATCGTCGGCAAATTACTCTCCGACTCAGACTATCGAGCCAGATTTTCGGCCAACCCAGACGGCGCAGCCAAAGAGCTAAACATCACCCTCAGCCCCAGCCAACTCGACAGGGCGCGGCAGTTCAAGGGCGCAGACGCTGCGCTCCAGAACATGGCCGAGCAGGCCAAGAAAGATAAAGTGTATGTGACGTGGGGTTAGCGGGCGGCGCAGCTCCCACCGATCCCTACCCAAGACTCACCGGATGGCGGCCCTGCACCCAGGTCATCCGGTGAGCAGGGGCAGGACATAGGTGCGCATCAGTTCCGTCACCAGGAAATAGAGCAGGGGACTCATGGCCGTCAAGACGGCGCGCACGGTGGCGGCCATGTTGCGAAACGGCCAGACCGGGGTGGACAACACAAAGCGGCGCAGTTGATCCAGATCGCCGGCATTCTTGGACAACATTTCCAGCTCGGCGCGCTCCAGCTTCTGATCGCTGACCAAGTTGGTTTGAATCTGGTAGAACTGATCGGAGAGATGATGGAGGACGAGGCTCTTGGCGCGCCGGATCTGCGTGCGCACCCCGCGCAACGGCAAGATCAACGATAAAACGCTGCCCAGCGAAAGCTCGACGATCACCAGATAATCGATCATCTCGGTAGGCCGGCCCAGCGGAATGATCAGCACCAGGATCAACCCGACCAAGGTCAGGCTGTGGCGCAAGCTTAGCTGGCCGAAGGGCAGCAAATGGGTTGGGTCAAAGACGTTGACGGTAAGCGGCTTTTGCGCCAACTCGCCCAGCCCGGTCCCCAGGCGAATGCTGGAGAAAAGCAGGAGCAGCAGCACCCACCCCAATAAGGAATAGCCCAGCAGGATCGTCCCCGCTTGCCACCACACCCCAGGCAGATAGGTCACCCCACCTCCCATCGGGGTCGGCAGCCCCAGCACCGCCAGCAGCAACACCACCAAGAAGGTTGATGCCAGCAGCAAGAGCAAGTCCAGCCGCAGATCGACACAGACCATGCGGCGCATAAAGACATCATACTCCTTGTCCGGGATGCGCACCACCGGGCGCAGTTGGGTCAAGGCCTCGATAGTGAAGGACTTGAGCATGGGCAGCGCCACCAGGATATAGAGAAAGACCAGGGGCACAGCCAAACGCTGCGGCCATCGTTCTATCACCAAGAAATCTTCCGGCGCCGCGCCGCGCAGCGTATACTCGACCACCTGCGCAAAGACCAGGAAGAGAGTACACAGCAGCGTACACAGCCAGTAGGGCGCGGGCAGCCGCTGCAGCCCTACTTCGGACCGCAGGCAGATATCCTCTTCTGCCGGCGAAGGCCAGAAGATAGTTCCCAAGTTGACGGCGCGCAGCCGCTGCAAAACGCCGGTTCGGGAAACGTTCGGCTCGCTCACCCGCGTCATAGACCAGCTTCTCCACGCCGCAAAGCCAACGCCATCTAAGCCGCAATCGAGACACAGGGAATCGATTCAAAACACTCAGGTTCAAGACGTCAATCGAGGAAATCGCCGGGAGGTCGCCTCAGTGTATGCAACCGTCCTCCGCTTGTCAACTTTTTGAGGATCGCCACCAAGCGGCGCTCGATTTGGGCCTCTGTCCACAATCGGTATCATATAGCTGCATCCAATTAGCCGCACCCGATTGGCCTGGCCCTGCCGGGCCGCCCGACCTCCCGGCCCCGACGCCGGCTCGACGGAAAGCAGCCTCTGTATGGCACGCAGCGAGTTTGTTGTCGATCACCCTTGGCAGACCGATGTGCGCGGGCCGATCCGCTGGATCCTGTCGCACCTCAAGCGGCATAAGCTCCTGATCGCCGGCATCCTGATCGGCGCGGCGGGCAACGCCGTCAGCGCGGCGGTGATCCCTTTCTACACCGGCTTTGCCTTTGACACCATCACCGGCGACCAGCCCAGCCTGCGCCCGCTGCTCTGGGCCTCGCTGGCGTTGGTCGGCACCCAAGTGGTGCGCTTTGGCCTGCAGATGGCGCGCAACTTTGGCAGCGAGGTATTGGGCCAGCGGCTCGAACGCGATGCGCGCCAAGAACTCTATGCGTCGCTCTTGGGCAAGAGCATGGGGTTTCATGACCTGCGCCCCACCGGCGAGGTCATGGCG